>NZ_BAAHXI010000040.1:0-38546 GCF_054656955.1 Deferrisoma palaeochoriense | reverse complement strand
TTTCGTCGAGTAGCCGGGGTGGGCAAACGCCGGGCGGGAGGGGACCTCCCGCCCGGTTTCCCCGTCGGGAAAGGGAAACGGGGATGGAAGCGCCGGGAGGCCCCGAGGCAGCCTGTTTGCAAAGCACTGCCCGGCGGTAGGCGGGTGCTCGCGTTCGGTGGTTCCCAGTCCGTGCTTCGCGCACGGGGGGTGCCGGCCGAGTTGGGTGTTCAGGTCCCGCCGCCGGGGGTTGCGGCCCGGGGAGATCGCGGCAAACTTCGGGCTTTCGTCGGACCGCGCCGAGGCGCTGTTGGTGACCTACCGGGCCCAGGATCTGAGCACGGTAGTCCGCCCCGGCGAGCGCGTCGCGTTTGTCCCCTACGGACCATCGGGCCCCCACCGCTGCACCGTGGGCATCTACACCGCCGGGAAAACGGGACCAATCTAGGCCTGTTCCGGTGGCAGGAGGCAGAAGCTCCAGGGCCGCACGTGGCACCAGACCTCCATGCCGGGCTCCATGGGGTACTCGCGGGCGGCGCGGATGTTGAGCCACACGTCCAGGGTGATGCCCTCCACCCGGAGCCGCACGAGCCGGGAGTGGCCGAGGTCGGCCCATTCGAGGATCTCGCCGAGGAGCAGGTTTCTCTGGCGGGCGGTGTCGGGGGGCCGGTCGGGCCGCACCAGGATCACCTCCTCGGGCCGGATGCCCACCACCACCCGGGCGCCCGCCGGAAACCGGGGGTCGGGGGTGAGGAGGAGCTCCCGGGCCACCCCCTCGATCCGGAGCCGCTGGTAGCCGTCATCGCCCACGGGCCCGGCCGTGCCCGGAAACAGGTTCTGGAGCATCAGGAACCGGGCCACCCGGAGGTTGGCCGGCCGGTTGTAAAGCTCGGCCGGCCGGCCGGTCTGCTCGATGCGGCCGGCCATCAGGATGGCCATGCGGTCGGCCATGAGGAAGGCCTCCTCGGGGTCGTGGGTCACCTGGACCACGGTGACCCCGATCCGGCGCTGGAGGTCCCGGAACTCGGCCTGGAGCCGGCGGCGAAGGGGGGCGTCGAGGGCCGAGAACGGCTCGTCCAGAAAGAGCACCCGGGGCTCGGTCACGAGGGCCCGGGCCAGGGCCACCCGCTGGCGCTCCCCGCCCGAGAGGGTGCGCACGTCCCGGCGCCCCACCACCTTTCCCAGGTCCAGGAGTTCCACCCAGCGCCGGAGTTTCCGGTCGGCCTCGGGCCCGGCCCGGCCCCGGGCCCGGAGCCCGAACAGGATGTTCTCCCGGACGGTGAGGTGGGGAAAGAGGGCGAGGTCCTGGGGCACGTACGCCACGCCCCGGGCCTCGGGCGGAAGCCGGGTGACGTCCCGGCCGTCCAGGACGACCCGGCCGGCCTCGGGCCGGCGGATGCCCAGGAGGGCCTCCAGAAGCAGGGTCTTCCCGGCCCCGGAGGGGCCCAGCACGAAGAAGCTCTCCCCGGGTTCCACGGCGACGTCCACGGCCTCGAGCCGGAACCCGTCGAACCGCACGGTAAGCCCCTCGGCCCGGATCACCGCCAGCCCCCCACGACCCGGAGCACCACCAGCACCCCCAGGCTCAGGGCCGAAAGCAGGAGGATCAACGCCACGGCCCCGGTGATGTCGGCCTCGGCGAGCCGAAGGTAGATCGCCACGGGCACGGTCTCGGTCTTCCCGGGCACGGCGCCGGCCAGGGTCACGGTGGCCCCGAACTCCCCCACGGACCGGGCCCAGGCCAGGATAAAGGCGGCGAGGATGCCCCTGCGGGCCATGGGCAGGGTGACCCGGCGAAACGCGCCCCAGGCCGAGCACCCCAGGAACCGGGCCACGTGCTCGTAGCGCTCGTCCACCCCCTGGAAGGTCGCCTTGAGTACCCGCACGGCGAGCGCCGTGGCCACGGTGGCCTGGGCCAGCACGATGCCGGGCACCTCGAAGACGAAGCGAAGAAGGTGCGCCTCGATCCACTCGCCCGGTCCGGTGCGGAAGAAAAGGAGCAGGCTGACCCCCAGGGCCACGGGGGAGAGCACGACCGGGAGATCGAGAAGGAGGTCCAGAACCCCGGCCCCGGGAAACGGCCGGCGGGCCAGGAGGTACGCCGAGGGGATCGCAAGGCCCACCGCGAGGCAGGCCGACAGGGTCGACGTGCCGAGGCTCAGGACGACGGCGTGGCGGATGGCGGGCCGGCCGAGGGCGGCCAGAGTGGGCCCCAGCCCGGCGTAGCCGGCCTGGGCCCAGAGCACCGCGGCCACGAACCCGGCCGCCAGGGCCAGGGCGGCGGCCAGGACGGCCCAGAAGGCCCGGTCGGCCACCGTCACCTCCAGGAGGCGGGCAGGGGGAACTCCCCGCCCACGGGGGTGTCGGGCCGGGCGAACCGGCGGGCCTCCTCCAGGGTGGTGAGGTACCCGTGGCGCCGGAAGATCTCCCGGCCCTCGGGGCCGGTGAGGAAGCCCAGGAAGGCGAGGGCGGCCTCCCGGTTCCGCGCGAACACCGACACCGCGGCCGGGATGTACCCGATGCGAGGCACCTCCTCCGGGGGGTAGGGGATCGTCTCGATTTTGTCGGGGTTCCAGTCGTCGAACACGTCCCACCCGAGCACGGCGTCCACGAGTCCCAGGGCGAGCATCTGGGCCGTCTTGGCGCAGGACTCGGCGTAGTTGGCCACGTTTCGCCGCACGGCCTCGGCGAGCCCCTTGCGCTCCAGGACCTCCACGCCGTAGAGGCCCACGCACACGGTGTCGGGCCGGGCCATGCCGACCCGGATCCCGGGCCGGGCCAGGTCCTCGAGCGACCGGATGCCCTTGGGGTTGCCCCGGGCCACGTTGATGGCCGGCAGGAGGTACACCACCCGGACCTCGGTGGCCGGGTCCACGAGGCCCTTGCGCTTGGCCTTCTCCATGAAATCGGAGGACCCGGGGAAGTACACGTCCCCCCGCCGGGCGAGTTCCATCTGGGCCAGCACGGCCCCCGATCCCCCGAAGTGGAGGAGCACCCGGGTCCCCGTGCGGGCCTCGAACGCCCGGGCCGCCTCCTCGGTGGCCGGCTTCGAGGCCGACCCGGCGAACACCTCGATCTCCCCGGCCCGCACCGGGGCCGCGGCGAGGAGCAGGAGAACGAGGGCGAGAAGCCTACTTGCCATGGCGGTACCGAAGCACCCGGGCCTTCTCCAGGGTGACCATGCCCTCCTCCACCACCTCGTCGAGCCAGGGCAGGAGCTTCTGGAGGTTCGCCTCGGTGTCCACGATCTCCACCACGATCGGCAGGTCCTCGCTCAGCCGGAGCACCTTGGTGGTGTGGAGCCGGCTGTGGGCCCCGAACCCCATGACCCCCCGGAGCACCGTGGCCCCGGCCAGGCCCAGTTCCCGGGCCTTCAACACGATGGCTTCGTAGAGGGGCCGGCCGTCGTGGCGGTCGGCCTCGCCGATGAAGATGCGAAGGAGCATGCCGTCTTCGGGAAGCGTCATACCGGTCCTCCTCAGGCCAGGGTCAGGCCGAGCCACACCAGGGCGAAGCCGAGCAGGTTCGACCCCAGCACGTAGCCGGCGGCCAGGGCGACCTCGCCGTCCCGCAGGAGGTGCAGGGTCTCCAGGCCGAACGAACTGAAGGTGGTGAACGACCCCAGGAGCCCCACGAAGAAAAAGGTTCGGAACGCCGGGGCCCAGAGGCTCCGTTCGGCCAGGCCCCAGGCCCAGCCGATCACGAAGCAGCCGATCAGGTTCACGGCCAGGGTGCCCCAGGGGAACACCCCCGAGGCCGCCCGGGACACCCAGCCGGCTACCAGGTACCGGCCCGAGGCCCCGAGGACCGCCCCCAGGGCGACGTAGACGAGGTTCGGCATGGCGGGGTTCGCCTCCTTTCCCCATGCAACCCGGCGGAAACGGGGACTGTGGGATTTCGAGCCGGGCGGCCGAAACCCGTTGCGATCCCGCCGCCATCGCCCATCCCACCTTGTGGGAGCGGCTTCCAAGCCGCGACTCCCTTGCCCGCGAGCCTTCGGCCCGGATCGCCAAGCCGGAGCCGGCCAAGGTAGTAACCTCCCCGCTGCCGAGCTTCCTGGCCTTCCGGCCCGAAGCCCTCCGTGCCCTCCGTGGTGAAAAACGAAGATCGCCATTCCCCCCGGCACGGCGCCGGGCCATTCTGCTACAATCCGCCGGTCCCGAAAACCCCGTGAACCCTGGAGGCGACACCCATGGCCGACTCCCCCACCCCGCCCGTGCTCCGGCTCGTGCGGATGTACGTGAAGGACCTCTCGTTCGAAAACCCCGAAGCGCCCCGGATCTTCCTGGAGAAAACCTCGCCCCAGGCCGAGCTGAACCTGCAGCTTCGCAACCGCAAGATCGACGCCGACCACTGGGAGGTGGTGATCGAGCTGCACGCCACGGTGAAGTCGGGGGACAAGGTGGTGTTCATCGTGGAGGTGGAGCACGCGGGGCTTTTCCTGGTGAAGAACGTGCCCGAGGAACACCTGAAGACCGTGCTCGCGGTGGACTGCCCCACCCAGCTCTTCCCCTTCACCCGCCAGATCGTGAGCCAGACGGTGGTGGACGGCGGGTTTCCGCCGTTCCTCCTCGACCCCGTGAACTTCCTGGCCCTCTACCGCAGCACCCAAAAGCCCGCCGAGGGGCCGGAGCACTGAGCCGGTTTGGCTGGAGGGCGAGCCGCCGCAAGGGCCTGCGACGTTCCGTGGGGAGAGACGTTCGGGGAGGGGAGGGGCGCACGTCTGTCAAAGTGGCGCACGTAGCGGGATACATGGGCAGGGAAAAACCTGGAAAATTGATGATGCCATCATTAGAATGGCAGGCATGTATCTCCCCAGAACCCTCACGGCCCGATTGGAACGGCTTGTGGACACATTTCCCGTGGTGGTCGTGTCCGGCGCCCGCCAGGTGGGGAAGAGCACGTTCCTGCGCCACACGCTGGGCGGTCGGTTCGCCATGGTGGTGTTCGATCCGGTGGCCGACGTCCAAGGCGCGCGGGAAGACCCGGACCTTTTCCTCAACAGCCGGCCCCCGCCGGTGATCCTGGACGAGATCCAGTATGTTCCCCAGCTCGTCAGCGCGATCAAGCGGAGAATCGATGCGGACCGGACGCCCGGTCAGTACGTCCTGACTGGATCGCATCAGTGGGGGATTCTGCGCTCCCTCAGCGAGAGCCTTGCGGGGCGGGCTGTCTTTCTGGACTTGGAAGGGTTTTCATTGGCCGAGGCGGCGGGGCGGGGGCTCGATCCGCCCTGGCTCGGGGCGTGGCTCGCTGATCCCGAGGGCTGCCGTCGGGGGCGGTGGGAGAGACTGCCGGCCCCGTTCCCGGTGTTCGAGCAGGTATGGCGAGGGAGTTTACCGGAGGCCCGATTCCTGCCGGCCGATGTGCTCCCCGATTTCTTTAGGGCTTATCAGCGAACCTACCTGGAGCGGGACGTGCGCCTGATGGCCGACGTGTCCGACTGGTACACGTTCGGCCGTTTCGTCCGGTTGGTCGCGGCGCTCACGGGCCAAGAGGTGAATCACAGCCAACTCGGCCGGGAGCTGGGGGTAACCCCCCAAACGGCTCAGAGGTGGCTCGGCATTCTTCGGGCGACGTTCCAATGGCACGAGGTTCCCGCGTTCACGGGGAACCTGATCAAGCGGGTCAGCCGGAGGCCCAAGGGGTACATGGCGGATCCCGGGCTGGCCTGCGCGTTGCAGGCCATTGCGGCGCCCGAGGTGCTGGGCGGCCACCCTCTCTGGGGTGCCCTGTTCGAAACCGCCGTGGTGGGTGACCTTCGCAGACAGTGTGCGGCCCTGCCCGCACGTCCGAACCTCTACCACTGGAGATCCCACGGTGGGGCTGAGGTGGACCTGATCGTCGAATGGGGCGGGCGCTTCTACCCCATCGAGATCAAGGCGAAGAGCCACCCCACGGCCCGGGACGCGAGCGGGTTGCGGGCCTTTCGCGCCGCCCATCCGGGGTTGCCTGTCGCGCCCGGTCTCATCATCGCCCCGGCAGACACCGCGTATCCGGTCACCGAACAGGACCTGGTCGTCCCCTGGGACGTGGCGTGTCCCCGTCCGGCGACGTAAGGGGCGGCCCTGGGATGAGCGTTTCCCGGGGGGCGATCACGTAGGCAAGTTACCAATACCTTCAAAAGGATTGCCGGGGGCGGTCGGTGGGGCGCGGGCAAAAAAAGGAGGGGCCCGAGGGCCCCCGAGGGAGGAGTTGCCATCCGCGCTTTGTTTTCAACTGGTGTTTTCCTTTTAGCAGGTCCCGTGGCCGGGCGCAACCCCAAAACGACGTTTTTTGGGGTCGATGGCAAAATTTTTTTGTCCCCCTGGCTTTCCGCATGCTTCGGCGGGCGACGGGGATGGTCGGATAAACCCTGTTTTTGGGGCGCGGATGTTCCGAGTGTTGCGTAGGTCATACGGCGTTCGATCTCTTGTGGCGTGCTGCCGGGCGGGAGACGAGGAGCCGTGCCGGGAGGGGCGAGGGCTTGCGGAAGGGGTAGGACCGCCGCATCCGGGAAGGGGGCGGGAGGTCCGCCGCCGCGGCCCACGCGAAACCCGCGTAGCGAAAGGCAGGACCCCGGGGGGCAGAGATCGGAAGGGGCGGAAGCGGCCGAGGGGCGCGAAGGATCCCGGACGGCCGCGCGGTTCACGATTCACCACTTCACGGCTCACGGCAGTCGAGCCGCCTGGCCGCCTAGCCGCGTAGCACCCGATCGCACTCCTCGTGGTAGCGCTCCAGCCAGTCCCGCTCGGCCGGGGTGAGGAGTTCGGGCGCGATCAGCCGCTCGTCGAAGGGGATCCAGGTGAGCGGCCGGAAGCCCAGGGCCTTCCGGCCCTCGATCGTGCCCCCGGTTTCGACGACGGCGTAGAGGTTCTCGAGGCGCACCCCCCCGAACCCCGGCCGGTAGGATCCGGGCTCGATGGAGGTCACCATGCCCGGTTTGAGTGGAACCGACGAGGCGGGCCGGCGGCTCGCCGGCGCCAGGGCAAAGGGCCCCTCGTGCACCGAGAGGAACGCCCCCACCCCGTGGCCCGTGCCGTGGCCGTAGTCGAGCCCGGCCTCCCAGAGCACGGCCCGGCACACGGCGTCCACCGCGGCGCCGGGCGCCCCCTCGGGGAACACCATCCGGGCGGCCGCGATGTGGGCCCGGAGCACCAGGGTGTAGATCCGGCGCTGCTCGGGCGCGGGCGTGCCCACGGCTACGGTGCGGGTGGCGTCGGTGGTGCCGCCGTCGAGCTGCACGCCCGAGTCCACGAGGAAGAGGTCGCCGGGCCGGAGGGGGGTCTCGTCGGCGCCGGCGTAGTGGACCACGGCGGCGTGCTCCCGCGCCGCCGCGATGGTGGGAAACGAGAGGTCCCGGAACCCGGGGAGGCTCCGGTAGAGGGCCTCGAGCCGGTCCCGGAACCCGGCCTCGGTTACGGTTCGGCCGGCGTCGGTCTCGGCCCGGAGCCACGCGAGGGCCGCGGCCTTGGCCCGGCTCGCGAGCCGGCCGGCCCGCTCCATGGCCCGGAGCTCGGCCGGGGTCTTCACGGCCTTGGCCTCGGCCAGGGGCGAGGGGGCCCGCACCACCCGACACCCGGCGGCCTCGAGGGCTCGGGTGACGCCCCGGGGCACCGCGGCCGGGTCCACCGCGACACGCCCCTCCAACGCGGAGAGCGCTTCGCGAAACGCCTCGTAGGGCCGCGGCCGGAACCCGGGGAGGTCCGCGCCGAAGCCCTCGGGAAGGCGCGCCCGCGGGTTTCGGACGAAGAGCTCCATCCCGCCGGCCCCGGCGATCAGGAACCCCTCGAACACCGGGGTGTGGGGCACCTCGTCGAAGCTCCGAAGCCCCGTGACCCAGGCCACCTCCTCCCGGCTCACCGTGACCAGGGTGCCGGCCCCGGTCTTCCCGAGAAGTTCCCGCGCCCGGGCCCAACGCCCCGGGAGCGACTCGCCGGACCACTCGTGCGGGCAGGGGAAAAGGGGCGTTTCGGAGGGGGCGGGCCGACCGGTCCACAGGAGGTCCACCAGGTTCGGCTCCACGGGCACCAGTTCGGCCCCGGTCTCCTCCGCGATCCGCTCCCACGCCCGCGCCGTGTCGTCCGCCACGCACCAGGGGTCGAAGCCGAGCCGGAACCCCTCGCCCCGGGCCGCGGCGAGGTCCCGGATCGCCTGGGTGAGGGTACGGCTCCCCGGCGCGCCCACCCGCTCCAGGCCGATGCCCGTGCCCACGAGTTCCCCCTCGGCCTGAAGGTGGTACCGGCTGTCGGTGAAGAGCCGGGTCTCCCCCTCCTCCACCCCCACCAGGAGGTCCCCGGCCGAACCCGTGAACCCGCTCGCCCACTCCCGCCGCCGGCGCCACGGGGCCGGGATCTCGGAGAGGTGTTCGTCGGACGTCGGCACCAGGTAGTGGGTCAGGCCCCGCTCGGCCAGGAGCCGGCGGAGGGCCTCGAGCCGGCGGGGGATCTCAGCCACCGGAGGCCTCGCCGTCCGCCGGCACCTCGAGGGGCCGGGCCTGGAGCCGCTTGTAGTAGAAGTTCTGGCCGTAGAGCACCGCCACCGGGTTGTGGCCCGTGACCCGGTCCTTGACCACCAGGGTGGTGACCGGGGCCTCGGAGTACTTCGTGAACAGGATGTCGTGGCCCACGCACAGGCCCACGATGAGGTTGAGGTGGGTGCCCACCCGGTTCAGGAGCCGGGCCTGGGCCACGGGGTTGCAGGCCGGCTCGAAGGTGCCGGGCCGGACCTTGTTCTCCTCGGAGAGCCCGAGCTCCAGCTTGTCGATGCTCCCGGATTTGCAGCATACGCTGGCCACCTCGAACCCTTGGGCCTCGAGGATTTTGGTGAGCCGGTTTGTCTCGTCCAGGAGCCCGATGCAGGTCGCGATGCCGAGCTTCGTGTAGCCCATGAGCTTCGCGAACGCGATCGTGTCCTCCACCCGGGTCCAGCGGGCGTTCACGGCCTCGCTCTCGGGCTCGGGCTGGTAGCAGAGCCCCTCCACCACCGCGGCCACCCGGGCCATGCGGGCGTCCTCCCCGTCGCCCCGGTAGAGGTCGAACGCCTCGGCGATGACCTCGGGCGCTACGGCCGAGGGGCAGTTTCCGGGCCGAGGCGGACCCTGTTCCGGATCGCCGCTCCAGCAGTGGGTGGACCCCTGCTTGGTCCACACGGCGGAACACCGGCTGCAGGTAAACGTGGCGGGCTTGGACATGGGTTGGCTCCTCGGGAAAGCGGTCAGCGGTCTCCGGGCCGCGGTCGAATGACCGAACACGGTCGACCCGACACCGGAGTTCCCCGAAGCCTACCAACTCGCGCCCCGCGCTTCCAAGGCTTCCGTGTGCCTTCGGCCAGGCGGCGTGGCGGTTGGGCGGCTTGGCGGCTGAAAACCCTCGGGGTTCCGGCGTCGCCGCCCGGATGTTACGTCCAGGCGATGTGAGGCCCGGCAGAGGAGAGCGCGTCCAAGGCTTGCGCCCGGCCGGGCCCGTGGCAGACTCTCCGGCCGATTGCTACGTTTCCCCCAATGAAACGCCAGACAGGAGGACGAGCTATGCCCGAGTTCGGAAGTCCCTTTTCCGGCCTTGCCAACGACCGGAAGCTGACCCGGGAGGAACTCATCCGGGCCATCCGGTTCATGGTGTCGGCCGAGTACGAGGCAATCCAGCTCTACATGCAGCTCGCCGAGAGCACCGACGACGCGCTCGCCAAGGCCGTGCTCAAGGACATCGCCGACGAGGAGCGGGTCCACGCCGGCGAGTTCCTGCGCCTCCTGCACCACCTCGCCCCCGACGAGCAGACGTTCTACGAGAAAGGGGCCGAGGAGGTGGAGGAGATGATGGAGGATCTGGGGATCAAGACGTAGTTCACCCCCCCGGCACGGGGCGGGTGCGGGCTTCCGCCAGGGCTTGGAGAAGGAGGGGGTGGAGGACTGGGTTCGCGGCCACCACGTCGGCGTCGTAGGGGGTGAAGGGGCCGCCGTCGTAGCCGGTGACGACGCCCCCCGCCTCCTCCACGAGGAGGCAGCCGGCCGCCAGGTCCCAGGGTTTGAGCCCAGGCTCCCAGAACCCGTCGAACCGGCCCGCGGCCGTGTAGGCCAGGTCGAGGGCGGCCGAGCCCGTGCGCCGTACCCCCTGGGTGCGTTGGGTCAGGTGGCAGAACTCCCGGTAGTTCCTGGGGTTCTCGCCTCGGTCGTAGGGGAACCCCGTGGCCAGCAGGGCCTCGGGGAGGCGGCCGGTTTCGGACACCCGCATCGGCTCCCCGTTTCGCCGGGCGCCCCGGCCCCGCACGGCGGTAAAGAGTTCGTCGCGGAAGGGGTCGTATACGGCGCCCAGGACCACCCGGCCCCCCTCCTCCCAGGCGATGGAGGCGCAGCACACGGGGAACCCGTGGGCGTAGTTGGTGGTGCCGTCCAGGGGGTCCACGATCCAGCGGTCCCGGCCCGTCCCGGTCTCCCCCTCCTCCTCCCCGAGCACGGCCGTGCCGGGGGCCCGGCGGGCCAGGATGGCGCGGATCGCCTCCTCGCAGGCGAGGTCCACCTCGGTCACGAGGTCCACGGCGCCCTTGTGGCGCACGGCGAACCCGGAGGCCAGCTGCTCGCGCTGGATCCGGCCGGCGGCCCGGGCCGCCTCGACCGCGATGGCGCGAAGATCGGTCATGTCGTCCCTGCTGGAAGGCTGGAAAGCTGGAAGGCTAGGAGGCTGCCCCGCAAGGCTCTACGCCGTCGTTTGGGCCAAGCGTTGAGAGCGGGATCATGCGCGTTTGGGCTCCGGGGCGCAGGCCGCCTGGCCGCAGGCCCCCTCGCCGAAGAGCACCCGGCGCTCCTCGGGGGGCAGGGCGGCCCGGGCCTGGTCGCGGAACTGGTTCACCCCGGCGAAGAACTCCCGCATCATGGCCACGAGCAGATACCGGCCCTTGGGGGTGAGGGTCAGGGCCTCGGCGTCGTCCCGGTCGAAGGCCCCCGCGGCCCGGAAGAAGGCCATCTCCAGCGGGAGCCCCCGCTCCACCCCCACCCCGAACCGCTCCCGGAACGCCTTCTTGTCGAGCTTGAGCCCGAAGAGGTCCATCATGAACCGGTAGCGCATCTGCTCCTTCAGGGGGTAGCGCCGGGCCGCGGCCGCCGAGAGCCGGCCCGACGCGATGCGCTCGCCGTATTCCCGGAGGCTGAAGGTGTTCACGTAGATCGTGCCGTCGAGGTAGCTGAAGGCCCCGCTCCCCACCCCCACGTAGTCCTCGTAGTCCACGATGTACTCGTCGATCATCTGGCCCGCCCGGCGAGAGAACGTCCAGGCCGTGGCCGGCTCGAAGGCGCCGTCGAGGGCCTCGCACAGGGCCTGGTAGTAGCGGTGTTCCCGGGTGTAGCTCACCGGGCCCACGGTCTCCCGGAGTTTGCGCCGCACGGCCGGGGAACTCATGAGGGGGTAGAAGGTGGTCTGGTTCGCCCCCGAGGCGACGAGCATCTCCACGTCGCGAAGGAGCGACGCCCGGGTCTGGCTCGGGAAGTTGAAGATCATGTCCACGTTCAGGGAGTGGAACCGGCCCGCCGTGGCCTGGAGCCGCTCCAGGATCTCCCGGCCGCTCCCGTACTTGTCGTACCGGTCCATCTGCTTGAGGAGCTCGTCGTCGAAGCTCTGGACCCCCACGGAGAACCGCTGTACCCGCTCGGTGAGGGGGTCCACCACCTCGGGGATGAGGTGGTTGGGGTTCGTCTCGCACGAGACCTCCCGCACCGGAAAGAGCTTCCGGGCCAGGTCGAGGGTCTGGACGAGTTCGTCCACGAGGATCGTGGGCGTGCCGCCCCCCACGTACACCGAGGTGCACCGGTACCCAAGGTCGGCCACCCGCCGCATCTCCTCCCGGAGGCTCCGGAAGTAGGCCCGGGCCGGGTCCTCCCGGAACGGGTAGCGGTTGAACGAGCAGTAGGGGCACAGCCGCTCGCAAAACGGCACGTGGATGTACAGAAGGCACGGCCGGCCCTCCACCGGCGGCGGCAGGGTGACCCCGGGATCCACCCGGACCCGGAGCACGCGGCGGTTGATGAACCGCAGGGCGGCCGTGAGGATGCGTTCGGTCAGCAACGGTCGGCTCCGTGGATCGTTAGTGCGGGAAGGCTGGAACGCTGGAAAGCGAACCCCTTGCGCCGTGGTTCCACGCGCGGGGCGGCTCGGCGGCGGAAGCCGCTACGGATGCAACTGGAACCGCTTTCCCAGCCGTCGACGCCTCTCACCCCCGGGCCTCCAGGAGGGCGGCGCCCCAGGTGAGGCCGCCCCCGAAGGCCGTGAGGAGCACCCGGTGCCCCGGCCGGATGCGGCCGTCCCGCCAGGCCTCGTCGAGGGCGATCGGGATCGTGGCGCTCGAGATGTTCCCGTACTTCTCGATGGTGAAGACCATCTTCTCCAGGGGGAGCTTGAGCATCTGGGCCACGGCCTCCTGGATCCGGCGGTTCGCCTGGTGGGGAATGACCCAGTCCACGTCGTCCACGCCGAGGCCCTCGGCCTCGAGCACCTCCTTGGCGATGTCGGCCATGCACCGCACGGCCACCCGGAAGGTCTTCTTGCCCTCGAGTTTCAGGGTGTGGAGCTTCTTATCCACGCTCTCGTGGGAGATGGGCGTGGTGCGCGACCCGCCCCCGGGCAGCAGGAGGTCCTCGCCGTAGGCGCCCTGGGTGCGGATCTCCACACGCTTGAGGTGCAGGCCCGGGCCGTCGCGCCGGATGATCGCGGCCGCACCCCCGTCGCCCCACAGGATGCACGACGAGCGGTCGGTGTAGTCCACGGTGCGGGTCATGACCTCGGCCGAGCACAGGAGCACGTTCTGGATGCGCTCGTCGGCCGCGAGGTACGACTGCACGGTCTTGAGGCCGAACAGGAAGCCCGAGCAGGCCGCGGCCAAGTCGAAGGCCACCGCCCGGTCGGCCCCCAGCTTGTTCTGGAGCCAGCAGGCGGCCGAGGGGCACATGGTGTCGGGGGTGATGGTGGTCACCACGATGAGGTCCAGGTCCTGGGGCCCGACGCCGTCCCATTCCATGGCCCGCCGGGCGGCCTGGAGGCAGATGTCGGAGGTGGCCTCGTCGGGGGCCGCCACCCGCCGCTCCCGGATGCCGGTGCGGGTGTAGATCCACTCGTCCGAGGTGTCGACCATCTTTTCCAGGTCGCGATTGTGGAGGACCCGTTCGGGTAGGTAGGAACCCGTGGCGGCGATGACCATGGAACCCTCCTTTCCTGAAACCGGATAGCGGCGCCCCGGCGGGGGCCAAGGAGGGGCATTTTAGGTGCCCACCGCCCGGATTACCAGGCGCGGGGCGGCCCGGCCGCGTAGTGGGGCGGGAACGGGTCTGGTACAATGCGGCCGTCTTCCCGGGTGCCACCCGCTGCGGGGCGCCGGGACCGGCCGACCGGCCCCCGGGTTCCACGCAGTCCCACGAGGACCGTGGACCGCCGACCGAAGACCGCGGACCGTAGACCCTAGACCGTCTTGCCCCCGAGTAACCCCCGGCCCCGCCGGGACGTACGGGTCGCGTGCCGAACGGCACCGGCCCGGGAAAGGCGAACCGATGCTCCCACCCGAAAAGGCCAGGGCGATCCGCGACCGCATCCGGGCGAACTTCGACCGGGGGGCCGAGGGCTACGACCGGTTCGAGGCCGAGACGTCCCACTTCCAAGAGCTCACCCGGGCGCTCCTGTCCCTCGCCCCCCCCGGGGCGGTGGAGGGGGCCCGGGTGCTGGACGTGGGCTGCGGAACCGGCGCCTCCACCCGGATTCTCCGCGAGGCCGCGGGGCCCCGGGGCGCCGTGGTCGGCTGCGACCTCAGCCCGGGCATGCTCCGCGTGGCCCGGGAGCGGGTGCCGGGCGTCCGGTTCCTGGTGGCCGACGCCTGCCGGCTGGAAGCCCTCCGGGGGCCGTTTGATCTGGTGGTCTATAACGCGGTGCTCTTCATGCTCCCGGATGCCGCGGCCTCGGTCCGGGGCGCCCGGCGGCTGCTGCGGCCCGGGGGCGCCCTTTTGGCCTCGTTCCTCGAAGGGGTGTACGAGGCCGAGACCGGCCGCCCGGTGCCCGACCTGCTGGCCGAGATGGGGTACGAGCCGGGCCGCCACGCCGTGTTGGCCTGGGACCGGGTGCTCGAGGCCCTCGGGCGGGAGTTTGGGGAGATCCGCACCCGACGGCTCCGGCTGCCCTTGCCCCCGGAGCGGTTCCTGGGGTTTTATGGGCTCGAGCCCATGAGCGCGGGGCTCCTGCCGCGGCTTCCGTACCCGGAGCGGCGGCGGGCGGTGGAAGCGTTGGCGGAGCGCTGGGCCCGGAATGGGGGCGGGGCCGTGCAGGTGTGGGACCTGGTGGCGGCCGAGGCGGGCGCCGAGACGGAAGCGAGGGAGCGACGATGACGAAGGCGATCCGAACGATGATGGTTCTGGCCGTGGGGCTTTGCCTGGTGGCCGGGGTGGCCGCGGCCGAGTGCAACCCGGCCGACTACGAGCCGGTGACCCAGGCCGATCTGGTGCGGCACCGGGACGAGTACCAGGGCAAGAAGGTCCAGGTGACCGGGGTGTTCCTGTTCACGGGCAGCGATTTCTGCTACCAGATCCGGAAAACCAAGATCAACACCCGGGACTATTTCTGCTTCGCCCTCGGCACCCCGAGTCTGGTGCGGCTCTACCTCAAGAAGGACCACCCCCAGGCCGACGAACTCCTGAACCTCAAGAAGGGGGCCAAGGTCACGGCCTACGGCGTGTTCGACTACCTGGGCAACGACTACAACTACATGGTGGTGGACGGGTTCGAGGTGAAGGGCGCCCCATGAGCCGGGGCTTCACCCATTTCGACGAGTCGGGGGCGGCCCGCATGGTGGACGTGGGCGGAAAGGCCCCCACGGAGCGCCGGGCCGTGGCCGCGGCGAGCGTGTGGGTGGGACCCGAGACGTTCCGCCGCATCGTGGACCGGAGCCTGGAGAAGGGCGACGTGCTGTCGGTGGCCCGGATCGCGGGGATCCAGGCGGCCAAGCAGACCCCCTACCTGATCCCGCTTTGCCACCCCCTGGCGATCTCGTCGGTCACGATGGAGTTCGACCTCGTGGAGGAGGACCACCGGGTGGACATCCGGGCCGAGGTGAAGGTGACGGGCCGCACAGGCGTGGAGATGGAGGCCCTGACCGCGGCCAGCGTGGCCGCCCTCACGGTCTACGACATGTGCAAGGCCGTGGACAAGGGCATGGTGATCGGCGACGTGAAGCTGTTGCGCAAGGAGGGGGGGAAGAGCGGCACCTGGGTGCGCGAGGAGGCGGGCGGAGCGTAGACCGGCAGGGCGAAGACCGCTTCGATCAGAACGACCCCGACACGCTCAGCACGTGGAGCCACTCGCCCGCCCGTTGCCGGGCCTTCTGGACGGCGTAGCCGGCCTCGATGCCGTGGCCGCTCCAGCCCACCCCGGCCGAGGCGTAGTCCTTCCCGGTGTCGCCCCGCCACATCTGCCCCAGCCAGAACGTCCAGGGCGATCCCGGCCGGGTGGCCTCGGCGCCCAGGTGGAGGTCGAGGCCGCGGCTCACATCCCGGTCGAACCCCCGCACCACGTCCACCTCGAAGTTCCAGCCCCGCACGCCGGTCCAGGCGAGGCCGGCCCCCGCTCTGGGTTCCAGGAAATCGAGGGACGTGTCCACCACGTTCTCCACCGCGATCCCGATCCGCACCCCCTGGGGCCGCGCGAACAGGACCCCCACGTCGCCCGTGAACACGTCGTCCCACTCGGTCTCGCCCCGGCCCCGGCCGTGGACGTACCGGATCGTGCCGCCCCACCACTGGCCCGCCCGGCCGCCCGCGATGCCGAGGCTCAGGTCCTCCCTCTCCTCCTCGCCCTGGAGCCTCAAGTATTGGATGGCGCCGCCGAAAGGAGAGGTGGCGTTGTCGAGCACCGTGAGCCGAAGGGCGTCGAAGGCGCCCTGCCGGCGTGTCAGGTAGGCGGCACCGCCGAAGAACCCGCGCCGGATCCCGATGGCCGCCGGGTTCACCGAGGCCGCCTCCACGGGGGCGGCGAGGGCCCGGAGCGCCCCGCCCATGCCCACGGCCCGCGCGCTCAGGGCGTTGGCCAGGGGGGAGGCGGCCCAGGCGAAAAGCGGCGAGAGCACGGCGAGAACTGCCACGACGGCCGACCGAACCATGGGGGTTCTCCCTGGGTGGCGAGGTTGCTATAATCCCGGGCTTTCCGATCGGGGGATGGTACCACAACGCGGGCCCGGTGCGGCAAACCCCGGCGGCTCGCCCAACCCGTAGTCTAGGGGACACAGACGATGGACGCCGAGAAGCTGGAGTTCTTCCGGAACCTGCTGCAGGAACGGCTCGACGCCCTGTTGGGGGAGGCGCGGGCCACGATGACGGAACTCATCGAGGGCGAGGAGTCGTTTGCCGACCCCGCCGACCGGGCCACGGCCGAGTCGGATCGGGCGTTCCAGTTGCGCATCCGGGACCGCGAGCGAAAGCTCATCGCCAAGATCCAGGAGGCCCTGCAGCGGATCGACGAGGGCACCTACGGCATCTGCGAGACCTGCGGCGACGAGATCGACGAGCGCCGGCTAAAGGCCCGGCCGGTGACCACCCAGTGCATCGACTGCAAGGCCGAGGCCGAACAGCGCGAGAAGGCGGGCATGTGATCCGGCGCCTGGCCCTCCTGGGCCTTGTTCTGGTTGCGCCGGCCCTGGTCGGGTACCTGGTGCCCGGGCCGAAACTCCTCGAGCGGTGGGGGCGGGAGGCCCCGGCCCACCGGCCCGCCCTGCCGGCCGAGGTGGCATGCGGCTGGGCCGGGGGGGAGATTGCCCTGGTGGTCGGCCCAGGGGGGGAGTTGGAGGGGCGCGAGGGCTCCCTTCCGCCGGAGTTTCCCCGATCGGCCGGCATCGCCTTTCTCCTGTTCTCCGATCTGGATCCCTTCGCCTGGCGCGACGCCCTCCACCGGGCCGGGGTGGATCCGGTCCGCACCGGGTACGCCCGGTGCGACGCCTCGGCCGACGGCGTCTGCTTCACCCTGGGCGCCCGGGGGGAGGGGGAGCCGGAACTGCCCCAGGTGTGGTTCTCGCGCGAGCCCTTCCGGCCCGTGCTCGTGCGGCTTTCGGCCACGGACGAGGTGCGGGTGGGCCCGCCGGAGGCCGACGGGTGGCCGGCCGAGCTCGTTCCCCCCGACGCCGAAGCGCCGATCCGGCGTCTGGCCCCCCCGCGGCCGGCCCCCGACCGCCCCGCCCCGCCCCCGAGTTCCTTTCCGGACGACTGGCGCAAGGCGTTTTGATCCATGACCCGGTTCGCCCGAGTGGCCGTCGAACGGCCCTTGGACCGGCTCCTCCACTACCGGGTGCCCGACCACCTGGCCGAGGCGGCCCGGGTGGGGTCGCGGTGCGCCGTGCCCCTGGGCCGCACCCGGGCGGCCGGGTTCGTCGTGGGGTTCGACCCCGAACCCGAGGTGCCCCGGGTGCGCGACCTCCTGGAGGTTCTCGACCCCGAGCCGATCCTCCCGGCCGATCTTGTGGAGACGGGCCTGTGGATGGCCCGGTACTACCACCACCCCCCCGGCGAGACGTTGGCCCGGATGCTGCCGCCCCGGCTCCGGTCGCGCACCCGGCTGGGGTACCGGGCCGTGGGGGCCGGCCCCCCGGCCGGGGCGTCTTCCGCCGAACGGGCCCTGTGGGAGCGGACGGCCCGGGCGGGTACCCTTCCCCTGGCCAAACTCTCCCCGGGCGAGGCCCGGGCCGCCGCCCGGCTGTTGGCCCGGGGCGGCCTAGCCCGGCACTGGGAGGTCGAGGCGAGCGAGCCGCCCGCCGAGGAGTGGTTCCGGCTCGAGGCGGGGGCGCCCCCGGCCGAGGCGGTGGCCCCTCGCGCCCCCCGCATGGCCGAGGCCCTCGCCGCCCTGGCCGAGGGGCCGCTCCCCGGGTGGGCCCTTCGGGACCTCGGGGTGTCCCGGGACGCCCTGGCGAGGGCCTTGGGCAAGGGGTGGATCGTCCGGGAGGAGCGAAGGGGAAGGGCCGGGGAGCCGGGGTCCTGGGCCCTGGGGGAGACGGCCGGGGCGCCGGCGCCCACCCCCGAGCAGTCGGACGCGATCGCCTGGGTCCGCGGGGCCCTGGACGCCCGGGCGTTTCGGCCCCTGGTGCTCCAGGGGGTGACCGGGAGCGGCAAGACCGAGGTGTACCTGCGGGCGGCCGAGGAGGCGCTCGCCCGGGGGATGGGGGTCCTCTTCCTGGTGCCCGAGATCGGGCTCACGCCCCAGTTCCTGGGCCGGATCTGCTCGCGGTTCGCCGACCGGGTGGCGCTCTTGCACAGCGGCCTGGGGGAGGGGGAGCGGGCCCTCCAGTGGGACCGGCTTCGCCGGGGCGAGGTGCGCCTGGCTCTCGGCGCACGGTCGGCCGTGTTCGCGCCGGTGGCGGACCTCGGACTCGTGGTGGTGGACGAGGAGCACGATCCGGCCTACAAACAGGAAGACGGGCTCCGGTACCACGCGAAGCACGTGGCCCTGTACCGGGCCCGGCTGTGTGGGGCGGTGGCGATCCTCGGGTCGGCCACCCCCGACGTGGAGACCCTGTGGCAGTGCCGGGAGGGCCGGTACGCCTGGCACGGGCTGCCCCGGCGGGTGGGGGACGCCCGGGAGCCGGAGATCCGGGTGGTGGACCTGCGGCAGGAGGACCGCCGGCGCGGGCGGCGCACCCTGATCTCCGATCCCCTGGCCCGGGCGGTGGGGAGGGCCCTGGAGCGGGGGGAACAGGCCGTTCTCTTCCTGAACCGCCGGGGCTTTAGCCCGGTGCTCGCCTGCGGGGGGTGCGGGGAGCCCGTGCGGTGCACCCGGTGCGCCGTGAGCCTCACCCTGCACCGGCGGCCCGGGGGCGGGGTACTTCTTTGCCACTACTGCGGCGCCCGAAGGCCCGTGCCCGAGCTCTGCCCCGGCTGCGGGAGCCCGGGGCTTTCCCCCGTGGGGGCCGGCACCCAGCGGGTGGTGGAGGCCGCCCAGGCCCGCTGGCCGGGGGCACGGGTGGGGCGGTTCGACCGGGACGCGGTGCGCGCCGACGGCGGCCGGGGGCTGCTCGAGGCCTTCCGCCGGGGCGACCTCGACATCCTGGTGGGAACCCAGATGCTCGCGAAGGGGCACCATTTCCCGCGGCTCACCGTGGTGGGGGTGGTGGACGCCGACGTGGGGCTCCATTTCCCCGATTTCCGGGCCGGCGAGCGGACGTTCCAGCTCCTCGTGCAGGTGGTGGGGCGCGCCGGCCGGGAGGACCGGCCCGGGACCGCGTTTCTCCAGACCCGAAGCCCCGACCACCCCGTGTTCCGGGCGGTGGCCACCGGGGACCGGGAGGGGTTTCTGGAATCCGAACTGGAGGCCCGCCGCATCGCCGGGTACCCTCCGTTTCGGCGGCTCGCCCTGGTGGGGGTGTCGGCGCCCGGGGAGGAAACTGCGGGGGCCGCGGCCCAGGCCATCGCCCGGGCGGCCCGGGAGGGGGGGCGGCGTTGGGGGGTGGAGGTGCTGGGCCCCGCCCCGGCGCCCCTGGAGCGGCTCCGGGGCCGGTGGCGGTTTCAGGTGCTCCTGCGGGCGCCGGGCCCCGATCCCCGGCCGCTCACGGCGCTCCTGGCCCGGCTCCGGGCCGACGGCCTTCCCGAGGGGGGAGACGTGCGGGTCACCCTCGACATGGACCCCGTGTCCATGCTGTGATTCCGCCCGGGTCGCACGGATTTGTGTTTGGCGAACGGCTTGGTCTAAAGTTCGCGGTCCTTCCGCCGGGAGGGGCGGGCGATGGAACGGGTGTGGGACGACGGGGCGGCCGTTGAGGCCTTGGTCCTGCGGAGCGCCGCGGGCGTGGGGGATCGGGCCTTCCGGCGCCTGGTGGACGCCTTCGGGCATCCCGGCCGGGTGCTCCGGGCCTCCGCCGCCGAGCTCGGCGAGCGCTGCGGCGCCACTCCCCGTCTCGCCGAGCGCCTGGCCCAGACCCGCCGCCACCGGCCCTGGGCCGAGGCCCAGGTCGCCTGGGCGCGGCGCCTGGGCGTGGATATCTTGATCTACGGCCAACCCGGGTACCCCCCCAGACTCGCCCAGATCCCGGACCCGCCGTCGGTCCTGTTCGCGGCCGGCCCCCTGGACCCCGGCGACCGGCCGGCCGTGGCCGTGGTGGGGAGCCGAAGGGCGAGCGAGCACGGATTGCGGTTCGCCCGGCGGCTGGGGCGGGAGCTCGGGGAGCGGGGCGTGGTGGTGGTGAGCGGCATGGCCCGGGGCATCGACAGCGCGGCCCACGAGGGGGCGCTTGCTGCCGGGGGGCCCACCGTGGCCGTGTTCGGCTGGGGGCTCGACCACGTGCCCCCCGGCTGGGCCCAGGACCTGGCCGACCGGATCCAGGCCACGGGCCTCGCCCTGAGCGAGTTCGCGCTCGGGACTCCCGCGCGGCCGGGGCACTTCCCCCGCCGGAACCGGGTCATCAGCGGGCTCGGCCTCGGGGTGGTCGTGGTCGAGGCGGCGCCCGGGAGCGGCTCGTTGATCACGGCCCGGCTTGCCCTGGAGCAGGGGCGGGAGGTGTTCGCCGTTCCCGGCGTGCCGGGGCTCCGGACCACCCGGGGCACCCACGAACTCCTGCGCCAGGGCGCGAAGCTCGCCGAGGGGGCCGACGATATCCTGCGGGAGCTCGGGCCGTGGGACGTGGACGCTTCCGCCGGGGACGCCGCCGGGGAGCCGGCCGGCATCCGGCCGGAGCTCCGGCCCCTCTGGGAGGCCCTGGGTCCCGAGCCGGCCCACATCGACCGGATCCAGGAACGCCTGGGCCTGCCGGCGGCCGAGGTGGCCGCGGGGCTCATGGAACTCGTGCTCGCGGGCCTGGCCGAGGAGTGGCCCGGCCGCCGGTACTCGAGGCCCGCCGGGCGATAGCGGGCCTGCCGCCGGCTTCCGGCCGGGGCCCGCGGCGCGGAGGGACGGGCGGCCGGGGGTCGGCCGGAGACCGGAGTCCGCAGACCGACGACCGAAGACCGAAGACCGAGGTTCACCATGCGAGGACGCGTGTTCGACGTAGTGGCCTATATCACCAAGAGGTATGGCACGGCCCGGGCGGCCGCCCGGGATCCGGAGGAGATGCGCGACGAACTCCTCGACGTGGGATTCGAGGAAGACGACGTCGAAAGGGCCCTCCTGTGGCTGCGGAATCTCCGGAACCGGGGGGCGTCCGTGGCCGTGGAACCGGGGGGGGCGGTGCGGGTGCCCTCGGCGGAGGAAGCGCTGCGCGTGACCCCCGAGGCCTGGGGGTTCCTCCTGCGGCTCGAACGGGCCGGGGTGGTGGACGCCGCGCTCCGGGAGGTGGTGCTGGAGCGGGCGTTGAGCCTCGACCTGCCCGAGATCGGGCTCGAGGAGGCCCGGGTGCTCGTGGGGCTGGCGCTGTTGAGCCGGCCAGGGGCCGACGAGTCCGTGGCCAAGGCGGTGCTCGAAGACCGGCTGGAACTCGTGCGCCATTGACGGGATGGCCCCTGGGCGGCCCCCGAAGACAAGGACAGACATGGGAAAAGCGCTGTTGATCGTGGAGAGCCCGGCCAAGGCCCGGACCCTCAAGGGCTACCTCGGCAAGGACTTCCAGGTGGAGGCCAGCGTCGGGCACATCAAGGACCTGCCCAAGAGCGAGCTCGGGGTGGACGTGGAGAACGGGTTCACCCCGCAGTACGGGGTGATCCGCGGGAAGGGCAAGGTGGTCCAGCGCCTCAAGCAGGCCGCCAAGAGCGCCGACGTGATCTACCTCGCCCCCGACCCCGACCGGGAGGGCGAGGCCATCGCCTGGCACATCGCCGAGGAGATCCGGCCCAAACGGGGCGAGAAGCCGATCTACCGGGTCATGATCCACGAGATCACCAAGAAAGGGGTGCAGCGGGCCCTGGAGAAACCCGGCCAGCTCGACCCCAACCGGTACAACGCCCAGCAGGCCCGGCGCATCCTGGACCGCCTCGTGGGCTACCAGATCAGCCCGATCCTGTGGGAGAAGGTGCGCCGGGGGCTCTCGGCCGGCCGGGTCCAGTCGGTGGCCCTCCGGCTGGTGGTGGAGCGGGAGCGGGAGATCCAGGCCTTCGTGCCCGAGGAGTACTGGAACATCGAGGCGCTCCTCGAGGGCTCCGCGCCGCCCCCGTTCCGGGCCCGGTTGTGGAAGGCCGACGGCAAGAAGGTCCGGGTGGGCACCGCCGAGGAGGCCCGGGCCATCCGGCAGAGGCTGGAGGGCGCCTCCTTCCGCCTGGCCAAGGTGGAGCGAAAGGAGAAGCGCCGGGGCCCGGCCCCGCCGTTCATCACCTCCACCCTCCAGCGGGAGGCCTTCCGGAAGTTCCGGTTCTCGGCCCGAAGGACCATGACCCTGGCCCAGCGGCTCTACGAGGGGGTGGACGTGGAGGGGCAGCCGGTGGGGCTCATCACCTATATGCGCACCGACTCGACCCGGCTTTCCGACGACGCCGTGGCCGCCTGCCGCGACCACATCCGGAAGACCTACGGATCCGAGTACCTGCCCGCGAAGCCGGTGGTGTACAAGACGAAGAAGGGGGCCCAGGACGCCCACGAGGCGATCCGGCCCACCTCGATGGAGTACACCCCGGAACGGGTCCGGCGGTTCCTGGATGACGATCTCTTCCGGCTCTACAAGCTCGTGTGGGACCGGTTCGTGGCCTGCCAGATGGTGCCGGCCGTGTTCGACGAGACCGTGTTCACGATCGAGGCCGGCCCCTACGAGTTTCGGGCCTCGGGCGAGGTCCTGAAGTTCCCGGGGTTCATGGCGGTCTACGTGGAGGGCACCGACGACGAGCCATCGAACGGCGAGGCCCCCGAGGGCAAGCTGCCCCCGTTGGCCGAGGGGGAAACGCTGGCCTGCCGGAACATCGAGCTCCAGCAGAAGTTCACCCAACCGCCCCCCCGGTTCACCGAATCGACCCTGGTCAAGGAGCTCGAGGACAAGGGCATCGGCCGGCCGAGCACCTACGCCCAGATCCTGTCTACGCTCCGCGACCGGGGCTACGTGGAGATGAAGGACCGGCGGTTCGTGCCCACCGACCTGGGGATCCTCGTGAACGACCTCCTGGTGGCCAACTTCCCCCAGGTCATGGACGTGGGGTTCACGGCCCAGATGGAGGCCGAGCTCGACCACGTCGAGGAGGGGAAGCGCGACTGGCGGGAGCTCCTCAAGAACTTCTACGCCCCCTTCGCCCACAGCCTCGAGCGGGCCCGGGAGCGGATGGAGGACGTCAAGCGCCGGGAGGAGCCCACCGACATCGCCTGCGAGCGGTGCGGAAAGCCCATGGTGATCCGCTGGGGCCGCAACGGGTTCTTCCTGGCCTGCTCCGGGTACCCCGAGTGCCGCAACACGAAGGAGTTCGAGCGCACGGCCGACGGCGGCATCCGGGTGATCGAGGGCGAGCCCACGGGCGAGAGCTGCCCGGAGTGCGGGGCCGACCTGGTGATCCGGAGGGGCCGGTTCGGCCGGTTCGTGTCGTGCACGAAATACCCGAACTGCAAGTACACATCCCCCGTGGGCACCGGGGTGCCCTGCCCCCAGGAGGGGTGCGACGGCGAGCTCGTGGAGAAGCAGAGCAAGCGGGGCCGCACCTTTTACTCCTGCAACCGCTACCCCGCGTGCACCTACGCCCTGTGGGACCGGCCGATCCCCCGGGAGTGCCCCGACTGCGGACACCCGTTCCTGGTGGAGAAGACCGGGAAGGGCGGGGTCACCGTGCGCTGCCCCCGCAAGGGGTGCGGGTACAGGGAGAGCGGGGATTGATCCCGAGGGTTGCCGGAGGTTGGTACTTTCGTTGGGGGTCGTGCTCCGCGACGTAAGGTGCTCGGGGGGGATGGGCGACGAAGGGGACAAAGAGCCAAACCCGGGGCCTGGAGTGTACAAGTAACTTCCCGCTGGGAGGCTAGGAGGCTGGGACGCTGGGACGCTGGGAGGCTAGGACGCTAGGACGCGAAAATCCTTTGGGATTCCAGCGTCAGCGGCTGTCCCAATCCGGGGGACGGCTGCCGTATCAGGGGCCAGAATTCAGAGGACAGGTGTGGAGAACCCCTGTCCTGTGTCGTCTGTCCTCTGGCTCCTGACACGGTCGCCCGTCTCGCGCTCTTCGGTTCCGAGGGCCAGACGATTGCGGCGGCCCACCGTGTAGCAGGGGTAGAAGTGATTGTTCTTGCGAACAGCCCGCCCCGCGGCCTATGGGAGCTTCCCAGCTTCCTAGCCTTCTAGCTTCCCAGCCTCCTAGCTTTCCAGCCTTTCAGCCGGGAGCGTACCCCATGGACACCTATTACGACCCGAAGGATCTGGCCAAGTTTCCCGAGGTGGGCAAGGAGGCCCCGGAGATCACCCAGAAGTTCTTCGAGTACTACCAGGCCGTGTTCGCCGAGGGCGAGCTTACCGAGCGGGAAAAGGCCCTGATCGCCCTGGCCGTGGCCCACGCCGTGCAGTGCCCCTACTGCATCGACGCGTACACCCGCACGTGCCTCGAGAAAGGCGCGACCCCGGGCGAGATGGCCGAGGCCGTGCACGTGGCCGTGGCGATCCGGGGAGGGGCCTCCCTCGTGCACGGCGTGCAGATGCAAAACGTGGTGGAGAAGATCTCCCTGTGAACGGCCCGGAACCCACCCGCCCCGCGGTGGAACCCTTTGCCGCGGCCCTCCGGCGCCACGGGTTGGAGCTCGTGCGGGCCGAGGCCCGCACGTTCCAGGTGAACCTGGGGCGGCTTTGCAACCAGGCCTGCCGCCACTGCCACCTGGAGGCCGGCCCCGACCGAACCGAGGTGATGGGGCCCGAAACCATGGCCGAGGTGGTCCGGTTCGCGGCCCGGTCGGGGTTCGAAACGATCGACGTCACGGGGGGCGCCCCGGAGCTCGTGCCGGGGGTGCTCGGGTTCCTGGAGGCCCTGCGGCCCCACGCGCCGCGGCTTCTGTTCCGCTCCAACCTCACGGCGCTCGAGGAGCGGGGGCCCGGGTTCTGGGAGAGGCTCCGGGACCTGGGGGTGGCGATCGTGACCTCGTTCCCCTCGGTGAGCCGGTCCCAGACCGATAGCCAGCGCGGCCCCGGGGTGTGGGAGCGAAGCCTCGGGATGCTCCGGCGGCTGAACGAGCTCGGGTACGGCGTGGAGGGAACCGGGCTCGAGCTCGATCTCGTGTCGAACCCGGCCGGCGCGTTCCTCCCCCCGGACCAGTGCGCGGCCGAGCGCCGGTTCCGCACCGACCTGGCCCGGCGGTGGGGCGTGTCGTTCACCCACCTGTTCACCTTTGCCAACGTGCCCCTGGGCCGGTTTCGGCGGTGGCTCGAGGTCTCGGGGAACCTGCCGGCCTACCTCGAACGCCTGGCCGGCGCGTTCAACCCGGGCACGGTGGAGGGGCTTATGTGCCGCACCCAGGTCTCGGTGGCCTGGGACGGCACCCTCCACGACTGCGATTTCCACCTGGCCGCCGGCATCCCGCTGGGCGGAAGGCCGGTGCGGGTGTGCGAGCTCGACGGCCCTCCGCCCCCGGGCACTCCCGTCGCCACGGCCGACCACTGCTACGCCTGCACGGCCGGGGCCGGGTTCACGTGAGGGGGCGCCATTGCGGCCTAGGTAGGCCGGAATCCTCCCCAGGCGTCCGATCCCCCCCTCCGGACCCAACGTCAGAGGGCCCCTTCGCCCCGTTCGCCGGTACGGATCCGCACCGCCTCGTCCACGGTCGAGACGAAGATCTTGCCGTCGCCGATCTTCCCGGTGCGGGCGGCCCTCTCGATGGCCTCCACGGCCGCGGCGGCCAGTTCGTCGGGCACCACCACCTCGATCTTCACCTTCGGCACGAAATCCACGGTGTACTCGGCGCCCCGGTAGTGCTCGGTGTGGCCCTTCTGCCGGCCGAACCCCTTGGCCTCGATGGCGGTCATCCCCTGGATGCCCGCCTCCTTGAGCGCCTCCTTCACGTCGTCGAGCCGGAAGGGCTTGATGATGGCCTCGATCTTTTTCACGGTCAGCTCCTTTCACTGGGAAGGCTGGAGATGGCTTCGTGGACCCGGTCGATCACCTTGCGCCGTTTGTCTTCGCCCTCGATCCGGCCCCCCAGGAGGTCCTGCACGTGGAACACGTCGCGGGCCTGGGGACCCTGGGTGGTGACCAGGGCCTGGGTCACCCGGAGACCCAGGTCGTCGAGGGCCGCGGTCAGATCGGCCAGCAGCCCGGCCCGGTCGCGGCAGACCACCTCGAGGACCGAATGCACGGGGGAGCCGTGGGTGAGGCTCACCCGCGTGGCGACCGGGGTGGCCTCGGCCCGGCGGTCGGGCAGCCGGGGGCGCCGGGGCCCGGGTCGGCCCGCCCCCAGGGCCTGGGCGAGCGCCTGGCGCACCCGCGACACGGGCGGGGGGGGATCGGGGGGGAGACACCGGAACCAGAGGTGCAGGCAGCCGCGGGGCCAGGCGTGCACCTGGAACATCCGCACGTCGAAACCCAGCCGGCTCAGGGCCGAGGATGCGGCCGACAGGGCCCAGGGCGGCGGGTGGGGGATCACGCCCAGCACCTCCACCGGGCCCGTGGCCGGAGTCACCACCTCCCAGAACCCGTCGTCCGGCGAGGGAGCCCGGGCGGTCATCCGCACGAGCCGGTGGAGAAGATCGAGGGGGACCTGGAGCATCTCCGTTCGGGGAACCTCGTGCGCGAGGGACCCGGCGTCGGGTCGGCCGATCCGGGCGGCGAGCCGCTTCCGGAGGTCCGCCTCGGAGAGGGGCGGGGCCGCGGGGGTGGCGTGGACGCGGGCGTGCAGCGCCAGCAGCAGGCCGCGCACCCACGGGGTCCACGTGGCCCCCACCGGGCCCGGGTGGGTCGCCGCCAGGTCGGCGTAGGCGAGTACCACCAACGCGTCCAGCCGTTCGGGCGTGCCGGCGATCTCCCAGGCCTCGGCGGCTGTGCGCGGATCCTCGGGGTCCTGGCGGAAGGCCAACCGGGGCAGGGCGTGGTGCAGGGCCACGAGCCGGGCCGCCTCCTCGGCCTCCGACGGCGAAAGCCCCAGGGTGAGGCCCAACCGCCGGGCCGCCGCGGCCCCGGTCCGGGCGTGGTCGTCGGGGTCCAGGCATTTTCCGAGGTCGTGGGCCAGGGCCGCCACCCGCACGATCCAGGGGGCCGCGAGCCCCCCGGCCACGCGGGTGAGCCAGGGTTCCCGGTCCTCCAGGGCCCCGAGCCACAGCCGGTCGAACGCCGCCAGGCTCTCCACCCCGTGGGCCCCCACCGTGAACGCATGGCGGGCGTCGTAGGGCACGGCCTCGGCGGCGCGGGCCAGCAGGGGGTCCACGTCGCTCAGGAGTTCCCGGTCCAGGAGGGCCCGGAACCACAGGTGTACCGGCGCCCGCCGGCGCAGGCCCTCCCCGAGCACCCGGAGCAAGGCCGGCCGCCGCACCTCCCGCGGGGAGGCCGCCAGGCGGTCCAGCGCGGTGGGGGACGGCGGCGCCTCGCCCCTCCGGCGGGACGAGAGGGCGGTGCGGGCCTCCTCCGCGCTGCTGAAGCCTGTGGGGGGCCCGGGCCGGCCGGGGGGACGGGGAAACGCCCGGGCCACCTCCTCCCACAGGGCGGCGATGTCGCGGGCCGCACGATGGACCCGGGCCAGCAGTTCCCCGGGCGGGAGGCCCGGGGTCACCAACCGGGCCACGGGTTCGTGGTGCTCGAAGGTCAGGTGGTCCGTCTTGCGGCCGGCCGCCGCATGGAGGGCGGCCCGGACCCGGGCGAGGAACCGCGCTCCCTCGAGGGCCCGGGGGCCCGAGGCCAGGCGCGGAATTTCCTGCCGGGGGTCGAGCCCGAGGCAGGCGAGCACCCAGGAGGCGGCGTGGGCGTCCCGGAGCCCGCCCCACCCCTCCTTCACGTGGGGTTCCAAAAGGTGCGACACCTCCCCGAACCGGGTCCGGCGGGTCCCCACGTCGGCCACGACGGCCCGGGCCCAGGCCCGGGTGCGGCGGCTGGGGCGGGGGGCCGCGCCCGCGGCCCTCAGGCCGCGGTCCAGGAGGTCGGGGTCCCCGCAGAGGAGCCGGGCGTCCAGGAGGGCGGTTGCCGCCGTGAGGTCTCGACGTGTCACCTCGCGGCAGTCCCGCGGGGTGCGCAACGCGTGGCCCACCTCGAGGCCCAGGTCCCACAGGGGGTAGAGCACGGCCTCCACATCGGGCTTTCCGCGGTGCCGCTCGGTGAGGAACAGCAGATCCACGTCGCTGCGGGGGGCCATGTCGCGCCGGCCGTACCCGCCCAGGGCCACCACGGCCCGGCCGGGGCGGTGCCAGCCCGCGTCCTCGGCCAGCTCCCGGACGATCCGGTCCAGGACATCCGCCAGTCCGGCCGGGTCGATACGCCCTTCGGCCAGGGCCCGCCGGGCCTCGTTCAGTTCGGTCTTCCAGGGGGCCACTCGGCTCACAGGGAGTATCCCACCTCGCCGTGGGTGCTCTGGTCGAGCCCCACGAGCTCGTCCTCGTCGCTCACCCGGAGCCCCACCGCCCTGTCGAGTCCCTTCGCGAGGACCCAACTCACGGCGAAGGCGTAGGCCGCGGCGGCCGCCACTCCGAGCACCTGCACCCCGAACTGGCGCAGATCCCCGGTCAAAAGGCTTCCGGCGCCGACGGTGGAGAAGATGCCCGTGGCCACCGCGCCCCAGGCGCCGCCCACCCCGTGGACGCCGAGTACGTCGAGGGCGTCGTCGTACCCGAACCGCTCCTTCAAACACACGGCCCGAAAGCACAGAATCCCGGCCACGCCACCCACAACGATCGCCCAACCGGGGGTTATGAACCCGGCCCCCGGGGTGATGGCCACGAGCCCGGCCACGAGCCCCGAGGCGGCTCCCAGGGCGCTCGCTTTCCCGAACCGGCCCCGTTCGGCCAGGAGCCACCCGAGCATTCCCGCGGCCGCTGCGGTGTTCGTGGACACGAAGGCGAGCACGGCCGTCCCGTTGGCCGCGAGGGCGCTTCCCGCGTTGAACCCGAACCAGCCGAACCACAGGAGCCCTGCGCCCAGCAGGGTCAGGGTGAGGTTGTGGGGGATGAACCTCTCGGCGGGGTACCCCCGCCGCTTGCCGAGCACCAGGATCATGGCCAGGGCCGAGACCCCGGAGGAGATGTGCACCACGGTGCCGCCGGCAAAATCGAGGGCCCCCAGCTCGAGGAGCCATCCCCCCTCCCCCCACACCCAGTGGGCCAGGGGGTTGTAGACGAGGAGGGCCCAGAGCAGGATGAACAGGGTGTAGGCCCCGAACCGGATCCGCTCCACCAGGGCGCCGCTGATGAGGGCCGGGGTGATGATGGCGAACATGCCCTGAAACGCCACGAACGCGAGCGTGGGGACCGACCCGGTCAGGTCCCCCGGGGCGATCCCCGCGAGGAAGAGCCGGTCGAACCCGCCGAGCCAGGGCCCCGGGGGTCCCCCGAAAGACAGGGAGTAGCCGACCGCCACCCACTCGATGCCGATCACCCCGAGCGCGATGAAGCTCAGCATGAGCGTTGAAAGGATGTTCTTCGCCCGCACCATGCCCCCGTAGAACAGGGCGAGCCCCGGGACCATGAGGAGGACCAAAGCGGAGCTCACGAGGAGCCAGGCCGTGTCGCCGGGGTTCGGCCCCTGGGCGCCGAAGGCGGACCCCGCCCATAGGAACGGGGCCAGGAGCGGTAGAAAGACTCGGTAGCGGCTGGAGTTCATGCGCTCTCCTCCCTGCTGGGTTCGGTCAATGGGCAGTGGACCCGGGCCCCGGGGTGGTCCCGGCGGGGCGTCGCGAGGAGGAGAGCAAGACCGGTGCCACGGTGCCAGTCGCCGGAAAGCCCCAGTCGTCGGGGAGGAGGGGAGGACGAAAAAGACGAATTTGTACGATGGTGGGGATGCTTAGGACAAAAGTGTCATTTATGCGGCGGGACAAACAAAGAGGGGGAGCCGGGCGCAGCTCTCCGGGGGGGCAAAGAGCGTTTGCAATCCCGACTCCCCCAACCGATTCGCCAAAGGGGGAGTGTTGCAGCCACTATGCCCCCCGGGTGCCAGGGTGTCAAGGGACCGGTACAATCTTTTTGCGGCGAATGCCGTGCCTCACGCCGCTTCGAACCACACCCGGCGACGGCGCAGGTGGGTGCGGATCCGGGCGGGCGGCCGGAACTTCCCGCTCAGGAGTTCCGTGGCCAGCGGATCCAGCACGTGGCGTTTGATCGTACGGCGAAGCGGTCGGGCGCCGTAGCGCGGGTCCGTGCCCTCCTCCACCAGGAACTCCTTGACCTCCGGGTCGAACTCGATCTCCAGGCGCCGGGGCTCCAGGTACCCCTCCACCTCCCGCAGCAGGATCTCGCAGATCTTGAGGCTCGCCTCCCGGTCCAGGGGCCGGAAGACGATCACCTCGTCGATCCGGTTCACGAACTCGGGGGGGAACTCGGCCCGGAGCGCCTTCAGGCTTTCGTTCTCCACCTCGTCGCACCCGGCGCACACCCCGAACCCCACCCTGCGCTCGAGGTCCTCCACCTCCCGGGCGCCCACGTTGCTCGTCATGATGATCACGGCGTCCCGGAACGACACCTTTCGGCCCTTGGAGTCGGTGAGGATGCCCTCGTCCAGCACCTGAAGGAGCAGTTGGTGGAGCTTGGGGTGGGCCTTTTCGATCTCGTCGAAGAGCACCACGCACCGGCCCCGGGCCATCACCGCGTCGGTGAGGTACCCACCCTCGCCGTGGCCGATGTACCCCGGGGGAGCGCCGATCAGCTTCGCGTACTCGTGGGACTGGGCGTACTCGCTGCAGTCCACCCGGACGAGCCGGTCGTCCTGGGCGAAGAGCACGTGCACCAGCGCCTTGGCGAGTTCGGTCTTCCCCACGCCGGTCTGGCCGAGGAAGAAGAAGCTCCCCACGGGCCGGTTGGGATCCTTGAGGCCGGCCGCGGCCCGCCGCAGCACCCGGGCGAGCCGTTCCACGGCCTCCCTCTGGCCCACCACCCGCTGCTCCAGGAGTTCCTCGAGGTGCAGAAACCTCTCCAGGTCCTCCTCGTCCCGGTGCTCCTTCTGTGGCTCCACCAGGTAGAGCTGGGCCTCCCCCTCGGCCTCGGTGACCGGCACCGAGATGCGGGAGATGTCGAGGTGGGGGTTCACGTCGACGCACAGATCGTAGAGGGCCTGCTCCACCCTGCGGCGCTCCTCGGGATCCGAGGCTTCCAGCAGTTCCGGAAGGATCTCGGCCGGGAACTCGGGGATGCAAAGCCCCAGGAGGAATGTGACGTACTCCTGCCGGTTCCGAAACCGGGCGCTCCCCAGGAGCCGTTGGGTTTCCGACTCGGTGAAGGACCGGACCCGGAGGAACCGGTCGAGGGGTTCGCTGTACCGTAGCACCGTGCTCACCGAAACCTTCATGGCAGCACTCCCTTGCCCCCGTTGTCCGAGGCTCTTGCTAGGTTACCAATCGGCGTTTCGGCCCGAAAACCTGACCCGCCGATCCCGCCGGTGCCGCCCTGGGTCCCCAAGGGCGGCACCGCCTGTGTCTATATTTTTGTGCACCCCCCGGGGGGGATCAAGGTGAGAGGGCGCGGTCCCTGTCGGCAAACGGGATTTCCGCAGGTCCTCGGGGGCGGGGTTGGGCGGCCCAGTGACGGCGGGGGCGTAACGGCCGGAAAGGCCCAACCGACGCGGGTTCTCCACGGGTTCGTCGCTGTTTGATTTTTCTGCCGAACGTTTGTTCGGTTGGGTATCCCCGGGAACGGGGCTGAATCGCCGTTCAACCAGGGAGAAATTCCCTTGACCCGTGGCATCGTTTGCTCTAGGTTGACGCCTCACTTTAGCAGGACTGAAACCGATTCAGCACTCCTTAAGACCACGAGGGTGGACGGACGGCATGAAGAAGGAGGTTCTGGAGAAGCTCAACCTGGGGGGGAAGATCAAGGAGCTTCGCCTCCAGCGGGGGTTGACCCTCAAGGACCTGGCCGAGAAGACCGGATTCAGCCCGGCACTCCTGAGCCAGGTGGAGAACAACCTGGTGTCCCCCTCCATCTCCACCCTCTGGAACTTCGCCGAGGCCCTCGGCGTCAAGATCGGGTACTTCTTCCACCAGGAGGCCGAGGAGCACAAGGACTACGTCCTGACCCGGGCCGGGAAGGAGGCCCTGGTGTACCGAAACGAGCTCCCCCACACGCTGCCGTACCGGGATCTGGCTTACGGCTACGAGGGCCGCACCATGAGCCCGATCCTCCTGGCGTGCGAGGAACCGTGTGAATTCTCGCTCAAGGAGCTCCCTTACGAGGGGGAGGAGTTCCTGCACGTGCTCGACGGACGGCTCCACGTGGAGTACGGGGGCCAGGAGTTCGAGCTGGGACCGGGCGACAGCCTCTATTACAACGCCCAGCTCCCCCACCGGCTCCGGGTGCCGGAACGGGCGCGGTTCCTGGCCGTGCTCTACGAGGCCCACCGGAACTGAGGGGCGGGAAGGGCTGAACCGGGAGCCACCCGGAGCTTTGGCGTTCCCGCTTTCTGGCTTTCAAGTCTTGTAGCTTGCGAGGAGGAGATCGCGATGTCTTCCGTTCGTGAGGTGGTGATCGTTTCCGCGTGCCGCACGCCCATCGGCTCGTACCTGGGAAGCCTGTCCCCGCTCAAGGTGACCGAACTGGGAGGGATCGCCGTGGCCGAGGCCGTGCGCCGGGCCGGGGTGGCCCCCGACCGGGTGGACGAGTGCATCATGGGCAACGTGCTCCAAGCCGGCGTGGGCCAGAACCCGGCCCGCCAGGCGGCCCTGAAGGGCGGCCTGGCCCCTTCGGTGAACGCCTTCACCGTCAACAAGGTGTGCGGCTCCGGCCTCAAGGCCGTGATGCTCGCGGCCCAGGCCGTGGCCCTGGGGGATGCCGAGGTGGTGGTGGCCGGGGGCATGGAGAGCATGTCCAATGCGCCCCACCTCCAGCGCAATCTCCGGGCCGGCGTGCGGATGGGGAACTTCCCCACCGAGGACGCCATGATCCACGACGGGCTGTGGTGCGCCTTCAACGACGTGCACATGGGGAACCTGGCCGAGTACACGGCCCGGAAGGCCGGGCTCACCCGGGAGGAGCTGGACCGGTTCGCGGCCGAAAGCCAGCAGAAGGCCGCCCGGGCCATCGAGAGCGGGGCGTTCCGAAAGGAGATCACCCCCGTGGAGGTGCCCCAGCGCAAGGGCGACCCCAAGCGGGTCGAGGTGGACGAGCCGGTGAAGCCGGGCACCACCGTGGAGGTGCTGGCGAAGCTGCGGCCGGCGTTTGAGAAAGACGGCATGGTCACGGCCGGTAACGCCCCGGGCCTTACCGACGGCGCGAGCGCTCTGGTCGTGACGAGCCGGGAGTTCGCCCGGGCCGAGGGGCTGCCGGTTCTGGCCACCATCCGCCATTACGCCGCGGCCCACCGGGATCCCAAGGACGTCTTTTTCGCGCCCATCGACGCCGTGCGAAAGGTCATGGCCAAGGGCGGCTACTCGATCGACGACTTCGATCTCATCGAGGCCAACGAGGCCTTCGCGTCCCAGTGCCTGGCCGACGGCAAGGAGCTCGGCTGGGACTGGAACCGCGTGAACGTGAACGGCGGCGCCATCGCCCTGGGGCACCCCATCGGGGCGAGCGGGGCCCGGATCCTCACGACGCTCCTCTACGCCCTGGAGGCCCGGGGCGGCCGCCTGGGCCTGGCGACCCTGTGCCTCGGGGGGGGCGGCGCCGTGGCCATGGTGGTGGAGAAGGAGTAGACCGGGCGCCTCGGTCTCGGCTTGGGAGAGTTCGGGCGACGCGGGGGGCGTCCAAAGGTCCGCACGCATCCATTGGGGAACCCAACGCGAAGGGAGGAGAGAGCCATGCAGGTGAGCGACGTGAAGAAGGTCGGCGTCATCGGCGCGGGAACCATGGGCCACGGCATCGCCCAGGTGTTCGCGGCCTCGGGGTACCCGGTGGTGCTCCGGGACATCTCGGACGAGTTCGTCCAGCGGGGCATCGCCTCGATCGGTAAGAACCTCGACCGCATGGTGGCGAAGGGCAAGCTCGACGAGACCAAGAAGGCCGAGATCCTGGGCCGGATCCAGGGCACCACGAAGCTCGAGGACCTGGCCGACGTGGATGTGGCCGTCGAGGCCGCCACCGAAAACCTGGAGATCAAGCTCAAGATCTTCGAGGACCTGGACCGGATCACCCGGCCCGAGGCGATCCTGGCCTCCAACACCTCCTCGATCTCCATCACCAAGATCGGCAAGGTCACGAAGCGGGCCGACAAGGTGATCGGGATGCACTTCATGAACCCCGTGCCGGTCATGAAGCTCATCGAGATCATCCGGGGGCTTCAGACCTCGGACGAGACCTACCAGGTGATCGAGGAGCTCTCCAAAAACCTGGGCAAGGTGCCGGTGTGCGTGAACGACAGCCCGGGGTTCGTGTCGAACCGGGTGCTCCTGCCCATGATCAACGAGGCCATCTTCACCCTGTACGAGGGGGTGGCCTCGCCCGAGGCCATCGACACCGTGATGAAGCTCGGCATGAACCACCCCATGGGGCCCCTGGAGCTCGCAGACCTGATCGGGCTCGACGTGTGCCTGTCGATCATGGAGGTTCTCTACGAGGGGTTCGGCGACTCCAAGTACCGGCCCTGCCCGCTCCTGAAGAAGATGGTGGACGCCGGAACCCTGGGCCGGAAGACCGGCAAGGGCTTCTACGACTACTCGGGGTAGGAGGAGGGGTGCCATGGCCTACGAGAACGTGATCCTGGAGCAGGTGGAGCCGGGGATCTACCGGCTCACCATCAACCGCCCCAAGGCGCTCAACGCGCTCAACTCCCAGACGCTCGACGAGATCGAGGCGGCCCTGCGGGAGGTGGAGGCCGACCCCGGGGCCCGGGCGCTCCTGGTGACCGGCGCCGGGGACAAGGCCTTCGTGGCCGGGGCCGACATCAGCGAGATGCAGCCCCTCACGGCGGCCGAGGCCAAGGCGTTCGCCCTGAAGGGCCAGCGGGTGTTCCGACGGTTCGAGGACCTGCCGGTTCCCGTGATCGCGGTGGTGAACGGGTACTGCCTGGGCGGCGGGTGTGAGCTCGCCATGGCCTGCGACTGGATCGTCGCGAGCGAAAAGGCCGTGTTCGGACAGCCCGAGGTGAACCTCGGGGTTACCCCCGGGTTCGGCGGTACCCAGCGGCTTACCCGGCTCGTGGGGAAGGCCCGGGCCATGGAGCTCGTGACCACCGGCCGCCAGGTCAAGGCGGCCGAGGCCAAGGAGATCGGGCTCGTGAACCACGTGGTGCCGGCCGAGAGCCTGATGGACGAGGCCCTGGCCCAGGCCCGGGCCGTGGCCGCCAAGGGGCCGGTGGCCGTGCGGTTGGCCAAGGAAGCCGTGCAGCGGGGCCAGGACCTGGACCTCGACAACGCCTGCGTCTTGGAAAGCGACGCCTTCGGCCTGTGTTTCGCCACCGAGGACCAGAAGGAGGGCATGGCGGCGTTCCTCGAGAAGCGAAAGGCCGCGTTCAAGGGGCGCTGAGCCCGTTTCCCATAGGGAGGAGATAAATTCCCATGAATTTCGAGCTGGACGACGTACAAACCCTGGTGCGCGACACCGCCCGGCGGTTCGCCCAGGAGGAGGTGGCCCCGCTCGCCGCCGAGATGGACAAGTCCGCCACGTTCCGCATGGACCTCGTGAAGAAGATGGGCGAGCTGGGGTTCATGGGGGTGGCGATTCCCGAGCAGTACGGCGGCGGCGGCATGGACTACCGCTGCTACTCCATCGTGATCGAGGAACTCTCGGCCGCCTGCGCCTCCACCGGCGTGGTGGTGAGCGCCCACTCGAGCCTGTGCTGCGACCCGATCTACCGCTTCGGCACCGAGGAGCAGAAGAAGAAGTACCTGGTGCCCTTGGCCTCGGGCCAGATGCTGGGGTGCCTGGGGCTCACCGAGCCCCAGGCCGGCACCGACGCCGGCGCGGTGCGCACCACGGCCGTTCTGGACGGCAACGAGTGGGTCCTGAACGGCACGAAGATCTTCATCACCAACGGCGGGCAGGCCGGGGTGTGTGTGGCGATCGCCTCCACCGACCGCTCGGCCAAGCACAAGGGGCTCTCGGCGTTCATCGTGCCGGCAGACGCCCCCGGGTATAAGGTGGCCAAGGAGGAGCACAAGCTCGGCATCCGGGCCTCCTCCACGGCGGAGCTCGTGTTCGAGGACTGCCGGATCCCCAAGGAGAACCTGCTCGGGCAGCCGGGCGAGGGGTTCAAGATCGCCATGCAGACCCTGGACGGCGGCCGGATCGGCATCGCCTCCCAGGCCGTGGGCATCGCCCGGGGCGCCATGGAGCACGCCATCGCCTACGCCAAGGAGCGCCAGCAGTTCGGCCAGCCCATCGCGAACTTCCAGGCCATCCAGTGGAAGCTCGCGGACATGGCCACCGAGATCGACGCCGCCCGGCTCCTGACCTGGCGCGCCGCCTGGATGAAGGACCAGGGCCTGAAGAACTTCAGCCGCGAGGCGGCCATGGCGAAGCTCTTCGCCTCCGACGTGGCCATGAAGGCCACCCGGGAGGCCGTGCAGGTGTTCGGCGGGTACGGCTACATCGACGAGTACCCGGTGGAGCGTTACTACCGCGACGCCAAGATCACCGAGATCTACGAGGGAACGAGCGAGGTCCAGCGCATGGTGATCGCCCGGGCCCTCCTGAGGGACTGACGGCATCCACCCCACCAAAGGAGGTACGAGAATGAAGATCATGGTGCCGGTTCGTAGGGTCCCGAACCCCGACGTGAAGGTCCGGCTGAAAAAGGACGGGTCGGGAATCGAGACCGAGGGTGTGAACTTCCTGGTCAACCCCTTTGACGAGTACGCCATCGAGGAGGCCGTTCGGATCACGGAGAAGTCGGGCGGCGAGGTGTTCCTGGTGTCGATCGGCGGGCCCGAGAACGAGGAGACCCTGCGGGCCGGCCTGGCCCTGGGAGCCCACCGGGCCTACCTCGTGGACCTCGGGGGCGAGTGCTACGAAAGCTCCGGGATCGCCGACATCCTGGCGGCCGTGTTCCGCCAGGAGAACCCGGATCTCGTGATCATGGGTAAGCAGTCGGTGGACACCGACAACAACCAGGCGGCCCAGATGCTGGCCGCGAAGCTCGGGATCCCCCAGGCGTGCTTTGCCTACAAGGTGGAGCTGGGCGACGGCAAGGCCGTGGTGCACCGGGAAATCGACGGCGGGCTCGAGGTCAAGGAGGTGGCCCTGCCGGCCGTCATCACCGCGGACCTGCGGCTCAACCAGCCCCGGTACGCGAGCCTCCCGGCCATCATGAAGGCCAAAAAGAAGGAGGTGAAGAAGGTGACCCCGGCCGATCTTGGCGCCGAGCCCAAGAACCGGGCCCGGGTGCTCAGCCTGTCCGAGCCCCCGCCGCGCAAGGCCGGCCAGAAGGTCGCGAGCGTGGACGAACTGGTGGACAAGCTCATGAACGAGGCCAAGGTCCTGTAGGACCAGGGAGGAGAACCGATGGCGATTCTGCTTGTTGGTGAGATGCGGCAGGGGGAGCTCCGGCATTCCACGTTCCCGGCGGTTACGGCCGCCAAGGAGCTGGCCGGGCTCCTGGGAACCGATTTCGACATCGTGCTCCTGGGCAAGGGAGCCCAGGCGGCGGCCGAGCAGCTCAAGGGGGTGGGGGCCAAGAACGTGCTGTGGAGCGAGGCCGACGCCGTGGCCGACTACACGGCCGAGGCCTACGCCCAGGCGTTGGCCGACCTGGTGAAGGAGAAGGGGTACACCGCGGTGCTGGCCGCGGCCACCACCACCGGAAAGGACCTGATGCCGCGGCTGGCTGCGCTTTTGGACGCAGGCATGGTGAGCGACGCGATCGGGTTCGAGAAGGGGGACGAGGGCGTCGTGTACCTGCGGCCCATGTACGCCGGAAACGCCATCGCCCGGGTCGCGATCGACACGCCCGTGCACTGCCTCACGGTCCGGGAGACGGCGTTTGACGCGGCCGCCCCGGGAGCGGGGGATGCCGCCGTGGCGGAGGCCCCGGTGAATGTGGACGCCGGAAGCCTGAAGGCCAAATTCGTGGAGTACCAGCTCACCAAGTCCGAGCGGCCCGAGCTCACCGAGGCCAAGGTGGTGGTGTCGGCCGGCCGGGGTGTGAAGGACGCCGAGGGCGTGAAGCTGATCGAGCAACTGGCCGACCTCCTGGGCGCGGCCCTGGGCGCCAGCCGGGCCGTGGTGGACGAGGGGCTCCTGCCCAACGACCTCCAGGTGGGCCAGACCGGAAAGATCGTGGCCCCCGACCTCTACATCGCCTGCGGCATCAGCGGGGCCATCCAGCACGTGGCCGGCATGAAGGACTCCAAGGTGATCGTGGCCATCAACAAGGACGAGGAGGCCCCGATCTTCGAGGTGGCCGACTACGGGCTGGTGGACGACCTCTTCAAGGCCGTGCCGAAACTCATCGAGAAGATCCAGGCTGCCAAGGCTTCGTAATCCGTTGGGAATAGACCGGCGGCCCGGGCGCGGGGGGCGGGGGGGGGGGGGGGGGGGGGGGGGGGGGGGGCCCGGGGGGGGGGGGGGGGTGGGGCGCGGGGCACATGACCACTTGCCGGCGGGGCGGGGGCCAGGCTTTGCCGGGGGCGCGCGGCGGACGCCGCGGCCGCCCCCGGAGGAGGACGTCTTGCTGAAGCGGGGTCTGTTGGTCTTGGTCGCCGGACCGGCCCTGGGCCAGGACG
>NZ_BAAHXI010000039.1:0-39265 GCF_054656955.1 Deferrisoma palaeochoriense | reverse complement strand
CACGCCCGGATCGCTTTGAAAGATCCGGAACGTCCGCCACCGACGCCCCGCCCTGCCGAGCCGACAACCGCATGGAAAGGCGCGGCGATCGGGTGCCGCACTCGCGCCCGGCAATACTTTTGAAGGTATTAGTATCAATATGGAATCGCGAAGCTTTCTAGCCTTCCAGCCTCCCAGCGTTCCAGCGGAAATCACAAGGAGGAACCCCATGCCCATCGTGAACATCGACTGGCTCGAAGGCCGCACCGTGGAGCAGAAGCGCGAGATCTCCCGCCGGGTGACCGAGGTCATCGTGGAGGTGACCGGGTGCCCCCCCGAGGCGGTGACCGTGATCTTCACCGACCACCCGCGCCACGACATCGCGAAGGCGGGAAAACTCCTCTCGGACTGACGTGGAACCCCGCCTTCATTTCGTCCGGTACCTGGCCCCGAGCGGGTTCCGGCGCCTCGCCGTGTGGGAGTGGGGCGACCCGGAGAACCCGGAGGTGGTGGTGTGCGTCCACGGGCTCACCCGCACGGGCCGGGATTTCGATCCCCTGGCCCGGGCCCTGGCACGCCGCTACCGGGTGCTGTGCCCCGACATGCCCGGTCGGGGCCGGAGCGACTGGCTCTCGGGGCCGGCGGAGTACGCCTACCCCGTGTACCTCCAGGCCCTGGCCTGTCTGTTGGCGCGGGCGGAGGCCGGGGTGGTGGACTGGGTGGGCACCTCGATGGGGGGGCTTCTTGGCCTCATGCTTGCGGCCCAACCCGGAACGCCCCTCCGCCGCCTGGTCCTGAACGACATCGGCCCCAAGGTGCCGGCGCCGGCCCTGGAGCGGATCGCGTCCTACGCGGGCGCCGATCCCCGGTTCGGGAGTCTTGCCGAGGCCGAGGCCTATCTCCGCCGGGTCCATGCCCCCTTCGGCCCGCTCCCCGACGGCGACTGGGCCGAGCTCACCCGCCACAGCGTGCGGCCCGTCCCGGGGGGCGGGTACGCCCTCCACTACGACCCTGCCATCGGCGCCGCCTTGGGAGAAGGACCGTTCGAGGACGTGGAGCTCTGGGACGCCTGGGCGGCGGTGCACTGCCCGGTGCTCGTCGTGCGGGGGCGGGAGTCCGACGTGCTTCCGGCCGAGGTGGCGACCCGGATGGCGGAAAGGCCCGGCGTCGAGATCGTGGAGTTCGCCGGCGTGGGCCACGCCCCGGCCCTTCGTTCCCCCGACCAGATCGCGGCCGTCGGCCGGTGGCTCGGCCAAACGGTTTGATCGGGCGAAATCCACCCTGGAAATTTAGTCCCGATTCTCCTATCCTCCGCGCGGACCTTTCCGCCCCCTCCTCTCCACCCCCGAGGGAGAAGCCGTGAGCGAACGCGTCCGACGGGTGCTCGGCGTCCTGGCCGTCCTCGGCCTCCTCTACCTCTTCCTGGTCAGCATCGGCATGGTGGGGGCCGCCTTCAAGCTGGCCGGGAAGGGATTCGCCAAAGAGATCTTCGGGTTCGCCTCGAACCCCCTGACCGGGCTTTTCATCGGCATCTTTGCCACATCGCTCGTCCAGAGTTCCTCCACCACCACCTCGATCGTGGTGGGCCTCGTGGCCGGCGGCATGCCGGTGGAAACGGCGATCCCCATCATCATGGGCGCCAACATCGGCACGAGCGTCACCAACACCCTGGTGAGCCTGGGCCACATCTCCCGCACCAGCGAGTTCGAACGGGCTTTTGCCGCCTCCACGGTGCACGATTTCTTCAACCTGCTCTCGGTGCTGATCCTGTTTCCGCTCCAGTACTTCACCGGGTTCCTCAGTCACCTGGCCCACGGACTTGCAGGGGTGGTGACCGGCGGGGCGGACCTGCACTTCCACAGCCCCCTCAAGGCGGTCGTGAAGCCGGCGGTCAAGTTGTTCGTACACGGGGCAGGGGCCGTCACCGACGCGAAACTCCTCCAGGCGGCCCTGATCGTCGTGCTGGCGGCGGTGCTGCTGTTCGTCTCCCTCAAGTACATGTCGGCGATCCTGCGGGGCATGGTGATGGACCGGGCGGCCGGGTTTTTCGAGCGGACCATCTTCCGCAACGCTCCCACGGCGTTTGTGGTGGGCATCCTCCTGACCATCGCAGTGCAGAGCAGCTCGATCACCACCTCGGTGATCGTGCCTCTCGCCGGGGCCGGGCTCCTGACCCTGGAGCAGGTCTACCCCTACACCCTGGGGGCGAACATCGGCACCACGATCACGGCCATCCTGGCATCGCTTGCGGTGCAGGAGCATTTCACGGCCGCGGTGACCACGGCGTTCGCCCACCTGCTCTTCAACGTGTGCGGCATCGTGGCCCTGAACGTGCTGCCCCCGGTGCGGCGGATCCCCTTGCGCCTGGCCCGCACCTTGGCCGGCCAGGCGGTCCGCCGGAAATGGGTGCCCGTCCTCTACGTTCTCGTGGTATTCTTCCTCATCCCCCTCGCTTTAATCCTCGCGACCCGGTGACCCATGTGGAAAGAGCTGATCAAGATTTGGAAGTCCCAAAGCCTACTCGACCAGGCGTGGAACGAATCGTTTGACGCCTTGGAGATCGACCGGAAGATGTTCCTGGAGGCGGTTCGGATCCTCCGGGAGAGCGACGACCGGGAGCTCGCGGCCGAGATCCGCGAGATGGACCGCCAGGTCAACAAGTACGAGCGGGACGTCCGGCGAAAGGTCATGACCCACTGCGCCGTGGCCGGCACGGCCGATCTGCCGAGCGCCCTGGTGCTTGTGTCGATCATTATCGACATCGAGCGGATCGGCGACTACTGCAAGAACATCGTGGACCTGGCGCGCCACCATCCCGACACGCTGGCGGCCGGCCCGTACGAGGCCGACCTCCAAGAGATCGAGGCGGAGCTCAAGGAGCGGTTCTCCCGCACCATCGAGGTGCTCCGGAACCACGATGTGGAGGGAGCGCGGGAACTCATGGCCACCTACCGGTCCGAGGTGGGGGAGACCTGCGACCGGATCGTCCATGGCCTCGTGGGCGGGGACAACGGCGAGTTCTCCGCGGCCGACGCGGCCGCGTTGGCCCTGTACGCCCGGTATCTCAAGCGCATCACGGCCCACCTCAAAAACGTCGCGTCGAGCGTGGTGAACCCGTTTCCCCGCATCGGGTTCAAGGAAAAGTTGCCCCCAAAGGGGTAGGGTCTGCGAGAGGCCGCGCCGGAACGGGCCGCCCTATGGGGCGGCCCGTTCCGGTCTTGGAGCGGCGCGGCGATCGCCGCTCCCGGGATACAGGGTGTGGTGCCAGCGGCCGCGGTCGAGTCCGCGCGCCATTTCGCCGCCCTGTTTCCCGGCCCGTGGAGGATTCCCATGCCCACCCTCGAGATCTTCTTCGATTACGTCTGACCCTGGTGCTACTTCGACACCGTGGGTGTCGCCGCGCTCGAGCGGGAACTGGGGCTTACGGTCCGCTGGATCCCCTTTCCCCTCCACCCCGAGGTGCCCGACGAGGGCCTCTCCCTTGCGGACCTCTTCGGCGGGCGGGTGGACGTGGGAGCCATGATGGCGCGGGTCCGGGCGGTGGCCGAGGCCCTGGGGCTCCCCGTGGGGGACCGAACCCACACCTTCAACACCCGGCGGGCCCAGGAGCTGGGGCTCTGGGCCGAGGAGCGGGGGAGGGGTGAGGCGTTTCGGGCCGAGGCGTTCCGGGCGTATTTCGCGGGCGGGCGGAACCTGGCCGGTCCGGCCGTGCTGCGGGCCATCGCCGGGGCGGCGGGCCTCGACCCCGGGGAGGCGGACGAGGTCGTCCGGAGCGGTCGGTACGCCCCGGCCCGGGAGGCGGCCTGGGCCGAGGCCCGAAGCCGGGGGGTTCGGGCCGTGCCCACCCATTTCCTGGGTCCGGCCGTGGCCGAGGGGTTTCACCCGCCAGAGGAGCTCGCGAGCTGGGCCCGAAGTGCCCTCGCCCGGTGAACCGGGTGCGTCCGACGAGACCGGCGGGACGGAAAACGACCCGAAACTGGAATAGGGAGTGATGTGGCATGCCGCAGGCGACGGAACTCAAGCGGGGCCAGGTGATCCTGGTGGACGGGGCGCCCTGCCGGCTGCTGGAGGTGCAGCAGCAGGCCCCCTCGGCCCGGGGGGCCCACCTCATGGTGAAGGTGCGGTACCGAAACCTCCTCACGGGCCAGGTGCTGGACCGCACGTTCCGGGGCGGCGACCCGGTGGACGGGGCCGACTTCGAGAGGCGAAAGGGCCAGTACCTCTACGCGGCGGGGGAGGCCGGGGTGTTCATGGACCTCGAAACCTACGAGCAGTACGAGGTGGGAGGGGAGCTGTTCGAGGCCGTGCGCGGCTACCTCACCGAGGGGCTCGAGGTGGCCCTGGGGTTCTTCCAGGGGCGGGTGGTCGGGGTCGAGCCGCCCCAGGTGGTGGAGCTCGCGGTGGTGGACGCGCCCCCCGCGATCAAGGGTGCCACGGCCACCGCCCAGACCAAGGCCGCCGTCCTGGAAACCGGGCTCACGGTCCAGGTGCCCCCCTACATCGAGCCCGGCACCCGCATCCGGGTCGACACCCGCGACGGCCACTTCGTGGGGAGGGCGTGAGGGGGAACATCCTCCCCACGCCCTCCCCAGCCCGCCGGATCGGGGCGGAGGGGGTCACATCCAAAGGACCCAGGCGCCCTGGATGTTCTCCATGAGCCAGTCGCCCCCCGCCTTCTCGAAAAAGGGGAGTTTGTCCTCGCCGGTCGCCCCGAAATACTCGGCGCAGGGCGGGCATACCCCGAAGGTGGCCCCCCGTTCTCGGAGGTCCTCGAGGATCTCGAGGGCGGCGCCGAACTTCTTGAACACCGGGGATTCGATGCGGGGTGCCTTGTCCCTGTGGGCGAGCTCGGCGCCGTGCAGGGTCGTCCAGACGTGCACGCTGCCCCACTTCTTCTTGGCCACCACCTGGGCCATGAGGAGCCCGAACACGGCCCGGTTGGGGTCGTCGGCGCCGTGGGTCAGGACGAAGACGTATTTTCCCTTGTTCTCCATGCCGGCGAACGCCTGCGCGCCGAACAGGCCTGCCAGGCCCGCCGCGCCCGCGGCGGCCAAAAACTGCTTCCGATCCATTCCCGTCCCTCCTTTTTGTAGTGCTCGCGCTCTCAGCAAAGACCTCCGGCCTGCGGTGGAGCGGGGAACCCACCCCGTCTGCTTCCGGGGTCAGATGACGCGGAAGTCAGCGCTCTTGCGAAGGGCTGCGAACCCACCCTCGGACACCCCCGCCCGGCGCGCCGGCGGCATGGCCTTGGATCTGACAAGACTTCCGCAGCCCTTTGCATGATCCGGAAACGAAAAGACGGCGACAAACGGGAAATTTCTATGGGGTATGGCCTGTCCATGGGCGGAGGCGATGGAAGGGAGGAGCCGCGAACCGAGACGGAAGGTGTGGGGCTCAGATTCCCGGCGCAGATCGGGAACGGGTCCCGGGGGGCGGCAGGATCTTTGCGGGGTCGACGGGAAGCCAGCGGCCCCTGTTTCGAAGGGGGAGCTCGGCCTCAGGGATGACGCGATAGGCGCCACCCCGCTTCGTCCCGATGGAGGCGCAGTCTCGCCCCGCAGCGGCGGCAGGGGAGGGTCCGCTGGCCCAGGGCCCGGGTGAAGGCGATGGGCCGGCCGCAGGCCGGGCACCGGGCGTCGAAGGTGGGGCCGGCCGCCGTGAGGGCCGAGAGCACCCCCACGGCCATGAGGAGGAGCACCAGCCCCGTGTAGGCCGGCGCGAGGCCCCGCACGGCGAACGCCGCTATGAGCCCCGCGATCCCCATGGCCACGGCGAGCTTCACCTTGTTCAGCAGGGCCGAGCCCGGCCGGGGCTCGGCCCGTTGCGCGTCGGGCGTCTTGGATCGGGCCACCGCCGGCCTACCCCTCGTCCGGGATCGGCCACAGGCCCCGGGCCTGGAGCACCCGGCGCAGGGCCTTGAGGCCCTGGTTCATGGCGGGGACCCCGCCGTAGACCGCGGTCTGGAAGATCACCTCGGCCAGCTCCCGGGGGGTGCAGCCCACGTTGAGCCCGGCGTGGAGGTGGAGTTCCAGTTCCTCGGTCTTCTCGAGCACGGTGAGCGCGGCCACCGTGACCATCTGGCGCACCTTGTGGGGGATCTTCTCCCGGGCGTACATCTGGCCGGTGATGAAGAGCGACAGATCCCGGGCCAGCCCCTTGTCGAAGGTCTTCCACAGCTCGTAGGGCCGCTCGCCCTCCACCCCCTCGAAATAGAGTTTCGCGGTCTCGGCGGTCTTCTTCACGATCTCGTCGGACACGGTGCGTCTCCTTCTCCTCGGGTTCATCGGTCGGCTGGAGGCGAGTATGGCGGCCCGGCGAGGATCGGGTCAACCGATCGGTAGACAAGGCGCATCGGTGGGGATCGGAGCGTACGTCGGGAGGGGCGGCGGGAACACCTACCCGCGGGGAGCCGCGGGGAGCCACACCCGAAACGTGGTGCCCCGGCCCTCCTCCGAGTCCACCTCGATGCGGCCCCCGGCGCGGTCCACGAGCAGCTTCACGATGTGGAGCCCCAGGCCCGAGCCCGAGGTGCCGCCGGCGTTGGACGCCCGGTAGAAGCGCTCGAAGAGCCGGTCGCGATCCCGGGCCGGGATGCCCCGGCCGGTGTCGGCCACCGTGAGCCGGAGCCCGTCCTGGTCGGGCTGCAGGCGGACCTCGACCCGGTCCCCCTCGGGCGTGAACTTGACGGCGTTGGACACCAGGTTCTCGACCACGTGCCGGAACCCCTCGGCGTCGGCCACCTCGACGTCCGGCGGCACCGGTGCCTCGATCCGCAGATCCACCCCCCGGTCCCGGGCTCGGGGCCCGAACCCCCGCACCGCGGCCTCGAACACCGTGCGGGCCGGCCCGGGCTGGGGCGTCCAGGCCCCCTCCTGCGCAAGCCGCTCGGCCAGGAGGAACCGCTCCACCATCGAGGCCACCCGCCGGCTCGCGTCGAGAATCTGCTCCACGCACTGGCGCTGGGGGTCGGGGAGTTCCCCGTAGGCGCCGGAGCGAAGCGCGCTCGCAAACCCCTGGATCACCGTGAGCGGGGTCTTGATGTCATGGCCGACGAGGTGCAGGAACTCCCGGCGGAGGGATTCGAGCTTCTTTCGCTCGGTGATGTCCCGGACCGAGGCCTGGAACGCCCCCACGCTCGAGGTCTCCCGGGAGATCCGGACCTCGGCCCAGCGTTCCTCGCCGCTCTTGTGGAGGAACCGGACCTCGTACTGGGTGGGGGCGTCCTCGCCCCGGACCCGGGCTTCGAAATACCGCTTGAGCCGCTCCACCTCGTCGGGCAACACCACCTCGGAGAAGTGGAGGCTCTCCACCTCGTCGCGCCGGTACCCGGAGAGTTCCTCGGCCTCCCGGTTGATCACCCGGATCCGCCCCTCCCGGTCGATGCCGAAAAGGGCATCGGTGGCCCGCTCGTAGAGTTCGGCGTAACAGCGCTCGAGCCGCACCAGGGCCGTGACGTCCCGCACCATGCCGAGCACCCCGAGGGGAGCGCCGTCGGGGCCGTCCACCCGGCACAGGGCGTACTGGAACACGAAGGTCTCCTCGCCGATCGGGGTGACCCGCTCCTCGAGGAACGGCTCTCCCGTGGCCACCACCCGGGCGATGACCTCCCGCTGCCGGCCGGCCTGGTCCGGCGGGAAGAGCTCCCCCACCTCCCGGCCCACGATCTCCTCGGCCGGCCGCCCCAGGTACCGGACCGCGGCCGAGTTCACCAGGAGGAACCGGGCCTCCGGATCCAAGGCGAACACGGGTTCCGGCACGAGGTCGAAAAGATGGGTGCCCAGATGGGCCTTCAGCGCGTCCATGGAAACTCCCCCGGTCTGGCAGGGCCGTCCGGTATGAAGTTGCGGCCTGAAGAGTCGCCGGAGCGTCGGGAGGCGGTTGCCATGGTTCCCAAATCGGTGCGGCCCGACGCAAGCTCCGGGCCCCCGCGACCGCCCCCGCACCCCGGTAACTTCCCGGGCGAGGCCCCGCTCCGCCCTGCCGATTTTTTTTCTGTAACCGGCAGCGAATAAAGGGGTTACGCCTCCCAGCCGCCTAGCCGCCTAGCCGTCTGGAAACATCTTCCCCGGATTCAGGAGACCCCGGGGGTCGAAGAGGCGCTTCACGTCCCGCATGAGGTCGAGGCTCGCCCCGTGTTCCCGGGGGAGGAACCGGCGCTTCCCCAGGCCCACCCCGTGTTCCCCGGTGGCCGTGCCCCCGAGCCCCAGGGCGGCCTCCACGATCTCGGCGTTGGCCTCGTGGATCGAGGTCCACAGGGCCTCGTCCCCGAGACGGCCCAGGATCAGGCAGTGGAGGTTCCCGTCGCCGGCGTGGCCGAAGATGTACCCGGTGAGCCCCCGCCGGTCCAGGATCTCCCGGGCCCGGGCCGCGAGGTCGGGGTAGCGGCTCCGGGGCACGGCCGCGTCCACGATGAGGATGCCCTCGCCCACGTGGGCCTCGCGGATCGTGCGGTAGGCCCGGTGGCGGGCGTCCCAGAGCCGGGCCCGCTCGTCGGGGCCGATGCCGGCCTCGAACGCCTGGGCCCCCTCGGCCCGGCAGATCTCCTCCACGAGACCGGCGTCGGCCTCGAGCCCGGCCCGGCTCGTGCCGTGGAACTCCAGGAACAGGAGCGGCCGGTCGGGTAGCCCGAGCCGGGCCGCCCGCTCCACCACCCGCACGGTGTGGAGGTCCAGGAACTCGCAGGCCGCGACTCCGAGCCCCGAGCCCATGATGGCGGCCACGGCCCGGGTGGCGGGGGCCGCGTCGGCAAAGGGCACGAGGGCCGTGAGCACCTCGGGCGGAAGGGGCGCGAGTTCCAGGGTGATCCGGGTGAACACCCCGAGGGTCCCCTCGCTTCCCACCAAGAGACCGACCAGATCCAAGCCCGACGAGGTCTTGGGCGCCAGGGTCCCGGTCTCGATCACCCGGCCGTCGGCCAGCACCACCTCGAGGCGCTTCACGAACCGACGGGTGGGGCCGTAGCGCACGGTGCGGATGCCCGAGGCGTTGTTGGCCACCATGCCCCCGACGCTCGCGGCCGCCCCGGGGTCGGGCGGGAAGAAGAGCCCGGTGCGGCGGCGGTTCAGCTCGGTGTTGAGGTCGGTGTAGAGCACCCCGGGCTCCACCGTGACCAGGAAATCCTCGGGCCGCACCTCGACGATCCGGTTCATCAGGGCGAAGTCGAGCACCAGCCCGCCCCGCACCGGAATGGGGTTTCCCTCGATGCTCGTGCCCGCGCCCCAGGGGGTGACCGGCACCCCGTGCTCCCCGGCCCACAGAAGGGCCCGGCGGACCTCGTCGGTCGAGACCGGCCAGGCCACGGCCTCGGGCCGGCGGGGCGCGTGGAACGACTCGTCCCGGCTGTGGAGATCGAGCACCGAGGGCCCCCGGCTCAGGCGGTCGGCCGGGAAGATCCGCCCGAGCTCGGTCCAGGCGCGGTCGGTCAGAGTCATGGGGCGCTCCTCCGGCGTTTGGGGGAAAGGGCGAGGCACACGAAGAAGATCCCGGTGGCCGTGAGCACGATGGTGGCCCCGCTCGGCACGTCGAGCCCGTAGGAGAGCACGAGCCCCAGGAAGCACGAGAGGTTCCCGAAGAGCGCCGAAAGCCCGAACAGGGCCCGGTAGTCGTAGGTGAGCTGGTAGGCGGCCGAGGCCGGGGTCACGATGAGGGCGAACACGAGCATGACCCCCACGGCGTCGAGGCTCAGCACGATCGTGAGGCTCACCAGGAGCAGTTGCAGAAACGAGTACCGCCCGGCCGAGAGCCCCAGGGCCTCGGCCACCTCGGGGTCGAAGGAGAGGAGTTGGAACTCCTTGAAAAAAAGCCCCACCGTGCCGGCCACGGCCAGGGTCAGGAGCCCGATGATCCGAAGATCCGTGGCCGTGACCGCCAAGATGTTCCCGAAGAGGTATCCGTAGAGCCGGGCGTCGTAGGTTTTCATGAGCCCGACGAACAGGATGCCCAGGGCCATCGTGAGGGCGTAGAAAATCCCGATCGAGGCGTCCATGCGGATGCGCCCCGCCTGGCTCGTGGCGTGGATGGCGCTCGCCGTGGCCACGCAGAACCCCACGGCGGTCACGAGCGGGTTCAAGCCCAGGAGGAACCCCAGGGCCACCCCCCCGAAGGCGGCGTGGGCGATGCCGGCACCGATGAACGCAAGCCCCCGGAGCACCACGAACACCCCCACGAGCGAGCACGAGGTGCCCACGAGCAGGCTGGCCAACAGGGCCCGCTGGACGAAGGCGTAGGAGAACATCTCACCCATGGTGGTGGTCCCCGGCGAACACGAACGGCCGGCCCTCGGCCTCGTGCACGAGCACCTCGGCCCCGTACATGCGCTCCAGGGTCTCCCGCACCAGGGCCTCGCCCGGCGGGCCGTAGGCGTACACCCGCCGGTTCAGGGCGAGCACGAGATCCAGGTGGGGGTACACCAGGTTCACGTCGTGGGTCACGAGCACCGTGGTGAGGCCCCGCTCCCGGTGTGTGCGCACCACCAGGTCCAGCACGGCCCGCTGGCTCTTCACGTCGAGCCCGGTGAACGGCTCGTCCAGCAGGAGGATCCGGGGTTCGCGCACCAGGGCCCGGGCGATGGCCACCCGCTGGAGTTGGCCCCCCGAGAGTTGGCCGGCCGGCCGGTGGGCGAACCCCTCCATGCCCACGGCCTCGAGCGCCGCGAGCGCCCGGCGCCGCCCCTCCTTCCCGGGCCGGCGAAAGGGGCCCAGGGCCGGGTAGAGCCCCATCAGCACCACGTCGATCACCCGGAACGGGGCGTTGGGGTCCACCTTGGAGGCCTGGGGCACGTACCCGATCTCCCGGCGGATGCGCGTGAGGTGGTGGCAGCACTCGTCGCCCACGTACACCCGGCCCTCCACCGGGGTCACGAGGCCGAGGATCGTTTTGAGGAAGGTGGTTTTCCCGGAGCCGTTGGGCCCGATGACCCCGAGGAACGCCCCGGCCGGGATCTCGAGGCTCACGTCCTCCAGGGCTGGGACGCCGTCGTAGCTCACGGTCACCCCCTGGAACCGGATGGCCGGGGGAGGGGCGAGGGGAAGCTCGCTCACGGCTGGGTCCCAGCGAGGGCCTCGATCAGGGCGGAGGCGTTTTGCTCGAGGAGTTCCAGGTACGACCGGGCCGGCGAGGCGCCGAGCAGGGGGCTCAGGGTGATGACCCGGATCCCGGTCTCCTGGCGGAGGAGTTCCGGGATCTTGGAGGAGAGCTGGGGTTCGGTCACGAGCACCCGGATCTTCTCGTCCCGGATCCGGTCGATGAGGCCGGCGAGGCCCCGGGCCGAGGGTTCCTGGCCCGGGATCTCCGTGATCACCCCGACGAGTTCGAACCCCAGGCCCTCGGCGAAATAGGGCCAGGCCGGGTGGTAGGCGATGAACCGCCGGTCGGGGAGTTGCCGGACCCGCTCCCGGATCCGCTGGGCCGTCTCCCGGAGCCGGCGCCGGTAGTCCTGGTAGCGCAGCTCGTAGTAATCGCCGGGGAACGGGTCCACGGTCTCCAGCCCCCGGGCGATGTTGCGGCACATGATCTCGGCCCGGCCGGGGTCGAGCCACACGTGGGGGTTTCCGGCCTCCCCGTGGTGGTCTTCGTGCCCCTGGATCACCGGCACGCCCCGGGCCGCCTCGATCACCTCGAGCTCGCTGTTCCGGGCGTTTTCCACGAGCCCCTTGACCCACTCCTCGAGCCCCAGGCCCACCATCACGAGCACCCGGCTTCCGGCCACGGCCTTCACGTCCGAGATCCGGGGTTCGTAGGTGTGGGGGTTCTCGAGGCCGGTGATCAGGGACCGCACCTCCACCCGCTCGCCCCCGATCTCCCGGACCCAGTCGGCCAGGTCGGGCAGGGTGGTCACGACCCGGATGCGGTCGAAGGCGCCGGCCGGGAGGGCGATCGAGAGGGCCAGGAGAACGGCGAGAAGGGTGCGCATGGAGTCTCTCCCCACAGGACACGCGCGCAGCGCGAAAGGATTCTAGGGGAGGGGTGGGGGGTGGTCAAGGAACCCCGGGCCGCCTCGAGGTTGCGGCGAACGCGCGAGACGGCGCATCCTGTAAGGAGTTACGAACCACGGAGGACGGAGCTGCTGGGCGGCCAGGCGGCGAGGCGGCTTGGCAGCAGGGGGCCCGAAAGGAGTCGCCGGGAGGTTGCCCCTTCCCTCGGCCTCCCGGTGCCGGAACTTACGAATACCTTCGAAAGGACTGCCCGAGGCGGGTGGGGGGCTGGTCCCGGCCGGGCGCGAGTGCGGCACCCTTTTCGCCGCGCCTTTGCATGCCGTTGCCGACTCGGCAGGTCGGGGCGCCGGCAGCGGAAGTTCCGGAACCTCAAGAGCAATCCAAGCCTCGTGGGGCGCGGCGACGTGAGGGGCCGCACCCGGCTCTCCACCAGCCCCCCACCCGCGGGTTGCCGTAGCAACCATGGGCCTCTGACAACCCTTCCGTTGATGTTGGTAACGCTGGGGGCAAAGAGCCGTTCGGCGGCCCAGCCGCCAGGCAGCCCAGCCGCCCAGCCCAAACAAAAGGAGGACCTGATGACCCTTCAGGAGTTCTACCGCAAGGCCGTGGAGGTGGGGATGGACCGGGACCCCCGGGGCCGGGCCGAGGCCGAGGCCGATCTCGCCGCCGCGGCCAAGGAGTGGGAGGCCTTGCCCGAGGCCGACCGGGAGTTCTTCGACCGGGAGCGGCTCGAAAACCCCTACGCCGACACCCGTATCCTCCACGGCGACCCCGCCACCGAGCTGGGGGCCGTCATGGTGGCCGTGGACGTGGAGGGCGACGAGCTTCTGCTGGCCGACCGGCTCCGGGAGAAGGGCCGGCGGCTCGACGCCGTGGTGGCCCACCATCCCCGGGGCCACGCGCTCGCCCAGCTGCCCGAGGTCATGCGGATCCAGGCCGGCATCCACGCCGGGCTCGGGGTGCCCGTGGGCCAGGCAGAGGGAATCCTCGGGCCGCGGCTCCGGGACGTCTCCGAGCGGATCCAGCCCGTGAACCACCAGCGCGCCGTGGACGCGGCGCGGCTCCTGGGCGTGCCCCTGGTTTGCGTCCACACCCCGGCCGACAACTGCGTGGCCACGTTCCTCACGGACCTTTTCGAGCGGGAGCAGCCGCGCACCCTGGCCGACGTCCTGGACCTTTTGCACGGCATCCCCGAGTACCGTCGGGCCCGGGCCGAGCAGACCGGCCCGGTGATCGTGGCGGGCGACAAGAAGAACCGGGCGGGCAAGATCTTCGTGGACATGACCGGCGGCACCGAGGGCGCCAAGGAGATGTACGAGAAGTTCGCCCACTCCACCGAGGTCTCGACCATCGTCGGGATGCACCTGTCCAAGGAGCACGTGGAGGAGGCCAAGAAGCACCACCTGAACGTGGTTCTGGCCGGCCACATCTCCTCGGACAACCTGGGCCTCAATCTCCTCCTCGACGCGGCCCTGGCCCCGGGCTTCGAGGTGATCGAAGCCGGAGGGTTCCGGCGGGTGGACCGGCGCTAAGCCGCCCAGTTCTCCATCCGGAGCCCGGGAACTCGGCGGAACTCCCGTTCGTTGTTCGTCACGAGGGTGCAGCCCACCGCGAGGGCGTGGGCCGCGATGAGGGTGTCGAGGGCGCCGATGGGTGTCCCCTGCCGTTCCAGGTGGGCCCGGACCCGGCCGTAGGTCCGGGCCGCCTCGTCGTCATAGGGCAGGATTTCCAGGGGGGCCAGAAACCGGGTCAGGGCGAGCCGGTTTTGTTCCGGGCGGGAGCTTTTTTCGACCCCGTATTCGAGTTCGCTCAACGTGACCGCGGAGATCCCGACGCTCGAAACCGGAAGGCGGACGAAGCGCCGGATCACGGGCTCCGGTTTCTCCCGGATGAGGTAGATGCAGATGTTGGTGTCGAGCAGATACCGGATCACAGATCGTCGCGGCGGGGTTGCTCGGGCTGCTCCCGGGTCGCCATGAAGTCGTCGGTGAATTCGTGAAGGCTTTCGGCCCACTCCCGCCACGGGTCGTCCTTGGGGATGAGGAGGACCACGCCCCCGACCTTCTTGATGAACACCTCGTCCCCTTCGAACCGAAACGCCTGGGGCAGCCGGACCGCCTGGCTCCGACCGTTTCGGAACAGCTTCGCGGTTTGCATGGGGCCCTCCGCGCCTGAGGCAAGTATATACCAAGGTATATGCCAGGGGTCGCCCATTCCGTCAACCGGGGAAACTCTGGTTCGCCGTGACCCGGAACGAGGGTGCAGCCGCTTGCGCCGTCGGCCCCGCCGGGTGGTGCGGGATCCAAACGGCCGGAACCCGTCCCCCACCCGCCCCCGGCGAACCCTTCGAAGGTTCTTTTACTCCCTCTCGAACCCCTCCCGGGCCAGGTCCTCGGCGGCGCGGGCGTAGGCGTCGAGGAGCTGGGCGAGCTCGGGTTCGCCGTGGGCGGCCGACAGGGCGCCGCCGCCGTGGACCGCCGATACCCCGTGGGTCAGCAGGGCGAGCCGGAGTTCCCGGTCCTTGACAGGGGCGAAGGTCCTGGCGGCGAGGTCCGCGGGGCTCCGGAGGTCGCGGTCGTCGCCCCGGAGCAGGTGGGTCATGAGGAGGCTGCCCCGGCCGGTGCAGGCGGCCGGTAGCCCGGCGGCCGCGAACCGCTCCTCGATGCCCCGGCGGAGCCGCTCGCCCCGGTCGGCGAGCGCCGGGTAGAGCTCGGGCGCGGCCCGCTCCAGGGCGTCGAGGGTCGCCAGGGCCGCGGCCAGCGTCGCCGGGTGGCAGCTGAAGGTGCCCCCACCCACGAGCACGGGCCGGTCCGGGGCCCGGGCCTGGAGGGGGTCGGCCGCGTCCATGACCTCGCCCCGGCCGCCGTACACCCCGATGGGGAACCCGCCGCCCACGATCTTCCCCAGGGTGGTGAGGTCGGGCCGCACCCCGTAGTCGTCGGCCAGGGTGCCGTACCGGAACCGGAACCCGGTGATGATCTCGTCGAAGATGAGCACGGCCCCTTCCCGGTCGCACACCTCCCGGAGGTATCGCAGGTAGGCCGGGTCGGCGGGGAGGAACCCCCCGGAGCCCAGCATGGGCTCCACGATGATGCCCGCGATCTCCCCCCGGTGGGCCTCCACCACCCGTTCGGTGGCTTCGAGGTCGTTGAAGGCGATGAGGTCCACCCCCTGCTCCCGGGGCGGCAGGAGCCCCGGTCCCTCGGCGCCCCGGAACGGGGGCTTCACCGCGAAGGAGAGATCGGTGCTCGCCCCGTGCCAGCCCCCGGCGGCCTTGAGGATCCAGGGCTTGCGGGTGAACCCCCGGGCGAGGCGCACGGCGTACATGGTGGCCTCGGTGCCGCTGGTGCAAAACCGCATCTTCTCGAGCACCGGCGCGGCGGCCCGGAGCCGCTCGGCCAGGTCCACCTCGGCCTCCACCGGCATGCCCACGTGCCAGCCCCCTGCCAGCGCCTCCTCCACGGCCCGGCGCACGGGCGCGAACCCGTGGCCCAGGATCATGGCGTAGTGGCCCATCCAGAGGTCCAGGTAGGCGTTGCCGTCGGGGTCGAACACCCGCGCCCCCTCGGCCCGGGCGGCGTACACGGGGTGGGGGTCGAACCGGCGCAGGTTGTGGCTGATGCCGCCGGGCATGAGGGCCCGGGCCCGGCGGTCGAGGGCGGCGGACCGGGGGGTGAGGTCGCGGTAGCGGGATTCGTAGCTGCGCATGGGAAGCCTTTCGAAGCTAGGAGGCTGGACGGCTAGGCAGCATGGCGGCTAGGCGGCGGAAAACCTTCCAGGTTCCGACGTCAGCGGCTGCCGCATCAGGGATCAGAATTCAGAGGTCAGATGTCAGAAACCCCCTGTCCTCTGTCCTCTGACACCTGACACGGTCGCCGCTCCCACCCTGAACCCTGACTCGGACGTTACTGCCCTGCGTAGCGGGACCCCCAAGGGGCCCTGGGGGACCTCCAAGTTCTTCGGTTTGGTTCAACTGCCCCCAGAGATGGGAGGGGCTCCGGCGTACCCGCCTCGGGGGGCCCGGCTCCGGTCTTCCGATCGACCGCCGACCGGGGACCGAACACCGTCGACCGAGGTTCTCCGGGCGGCCGCATCCTGTACCACGGCGGGGGCTGGGGCCACAAGCGCCCTTACCCCCGGGCCCGCGATTGGGGTATCCTGCGCCCTTTCCGCGAACCGTTCCAAAGGAGGTGCCCCATGCTCCGGCCCGGCGATCCGTTGCCCCCGTTCTCCCTGGAAAGCGACACCGGCGAAACCGTGACGAACGAGACGCTCCGGGGCGCCCGGGCCGTTCTCTTCTTCTACCCCAAGGACAACACCTCGGGGTGAACGGCCGAGGCCCTGGAGTTCCAGGAACGCCTCGGGGAGTTCGAGAACCTGGGCGCACGGGTGATCGGGATCTCCCGCGACAGCCTCGCGAGCCACGCCCGGTTCCGGGAGAAGCACGGCTTCACGTTTCCGCTTCTCTCCGACCCCGACCACGCCTTCCACGAGGCCTGCGGGGCCTGGGGGGAGAAGAAGGCCTACGGCAAGGTCACGATGGGCGCGCTGCGGACCACCGTGGTGGTGGGGCCCGACGGGAAGGTGGAGCGGGTGTACTCCAAGGTGAAGGCCAAGGGCCACGCCGAGCGGGTGCTCCAGGACCTCAAGGGGAGCTAGGGTGGGCGGGAGCCGGCGCACGTTTTTCCCGGTGCCTCCGGGGTTCGTGCCCTGGTGGCGGCTCGGCCGGCCCCAGGACTGGGCCCACCTCTTTGGCCGGCCCGGCCCGGTGGAACTGGAGATCGGACCCGGCACGGGCGAGCGCCTGGCCCGGGAGGCCGGGGCCCACCCCGACCGGAACTACCTGGGGGTGGAGCTCCAGTGGGGCCGGCTGGCCCGGGCCCTGGAACGGTGCGGCCGGGCCGGGTGCCGGAACGTGCGGGGGACGCTCGCCGACGCCCGGCTCGTGCTCCACCGTGTGGCGGGGCCCCGGAGCCTGGACCGGGTGGTGGCCCTGTTCCTGGACCCCTGGCCCAAGGACCGCCACGAGGGCCGGAGGCTCTTCGGCCGGGCGTTCCAGGAGCTCGTGGCCTCCCGGCTCCGGGACGGGGCCGAGGTGTACCTGGTGACCGACCACGGCCCTTACGCCGACTGGATCTGCGAGCAGGCCCGGGGCGGGCCGCTGCGGGCCGAGCGCCGGGAGATCCGACCCGGGTTCGGCACCCGGTTCGAGGAGAAGTGGGTGGGGGGCGGCCAGGAGCGGTTCCACGAGATCCGGCTCGTGAAGGAGCGGCACCCCGAGGTGCCCGTGCCCGAGGAGGTGGAGGTGATCCAGGTTCCGGTGAGCGGGTTCGACCCCGACCGGTTCGCGCCCCGCACGGTGCGGGGCGAGGCCACGGTGGCGTTCAAGGAGGTGGTGTACGATCCGGGCCGGGCGAAGGCCCTGGTGCGGGCGGTGGTGGTGGAGCCGCTGTTGGAGCAGCAGCTCTGGATCGAGGTGGTGCGCGAGCGCAAGGGCTGGCGGGTGAGCCCGGCCGAGGGCTGCGCCTTCGTGCCCACCCCGGGGCTTCGGGCCGCGCTCGAGGAGGTGGCCCGGGCCGCGGAGCTCTCGGCGGGGGGCGGGGGGTAGGGCCCCGGGACTTCCCCCGCGCGCATCAAGATCCACGGGGTGCGGGCCGATAGGAGGCCGGGGCGGTGTGCCCCGCCGGCAGCCCGCGTCGAAAGGGGGCGGTACATGCGTTTCCAAGGAACTTCGGTCCACCGTCATCGGTCGGCGGTCGCCGGTCCGGCGGCCCGCGCCGTGGCCGCACGATCCCGGGGCCGTGTGCCGGGGGTTCAGGTCCCACGGCCGGCCGGCGCCGCGGCCCGCCTGCTCATCCCACTGCTCCTCTTCCTCGCCGCCTGTTCGGGGGGCGACGAGCCCTTCGTGGACCTCTCGGCCCGGCCGGCGGCCGAGGCGCCCGCCGAGGAGCCGGCCCGCGAGCCCGCCCTGCGCATCGCCCTGGGCTCGATGATCACCCCCAAGGAAGGGTTCCGGTACTACCGGGAGCTGGCCGAGTACCTGGGCGGGAAACTGGGCCGGCCCGTGGACCTGGTGGACCGGGGTACCTACGCCGAGACGAACGAGCTTCTGAAAACCGGCCAGGTGGATGCGGCCTTCGTGTGCGGCCGGCCCTACGTGGAGGCCCACGACGCCTTCGGGGTGGAGATCCTGGCCGTGCCCGTGGTGGACGGGAAGACCGTCTACCACTCCTACATCCTCGTGCCCCGGGCGAGCCCCGCCAACACCCTGGCCGACCTGCGGGGCAAGCGGTTCGCCTTCACCGATCCCCTGTCCAACTCCGGGTGCCTGGTGCCCACCTACGAACTCGCCCAGCGAGGGGAGACCCCGGAGACCTTCTTCGGCGAGGTGGTGTACACCCACGCCCATGACGCCTCGATCCGGGCGGTGGCCCGGGGGCTCGTGGACGGCGCGGCCGTGGACAGCCTGATCTGGCACTACCTGGCCCGGCGGGAACCCGACGTGGCGGCCCGCTGCCGGGTGATCTGGCGCTCGTCGCCCTACGGCATCCCGCCGGTGGTGGTGCGGCGGGGGGCCGGCCCGGAGCTCGTGCGCCGGGTGCGGGACGCCCTGCTCCACGCCCACGAGGACCCGGAGGGCCGCCGGATCCTCTCCGGCATGGGGGTGGACCGGTTCGTGCCGGGCGACGACGCGGCCTACGACGGCATCCGGGCCATGCGGGCCTGGCTCGAGGCCCGGGAGGGGCGGCCGTGACGCTCCGCCACCGGCTGGAGCTCGGGGCCGTTGGGCTCATTCTGCTCGTGGGGGTGGCCTGGGTGGCCCTCACGGCGGTGTCGGTGCGGCGGCAGTTCGCCCGGGAGACCGAACTGCGGGCGCTCACGGTGGCCCGGCACCTGGCCCGGGAGGTGGCCGATCCGGTGCTCACCGAGAACCGGTTCCGGCTGGCGATGCTCCTCGCCGAGGCCCGTGAGGAGGAGCCCGGGGTCCGGTACGCCTACGTGGAGCGGGCGGGCGGGGTGCTCGCCCACACCTTCGAGGCCGGGGTGCCGGAGGCCCTCCGGTCCGTGGCCCCCTCGGCGGGCATCCGCCGGCTCCGGACCCCCGAGGGGGAGGTGGTCCACGCGGCCGAGCCGGTGCTCGACGGGCTCGCCGCGGTGCACGTGGGGATCGACGCGGGGCCCCTCGGGGCCGCGGCCCGGGCCCTGATGCTCCAGACCGTGGGGCTCGCGGGGCTCGTGGTGGTGGGGGCGGGGCTTCTGGCCGTGTTCCTGGTGGCGCGGGTCCTGCGCCCCCTGGAGGGGCTGACCGCGGTGGCCGAGGCCGTGGCGGCCGGCGACTGGAGCCGCCGGCCCGAGGCCCGGGGCACCGGCGAGGTGGCCCGCTTGGGCCAGGCCTTTCGGCGGATGCTCGACCGGCTCGAGGAGTCCCACCGCCGGCTCGAGGACGCGAACGTGGAGCTCGAGCGGGAGATCGAGGCCCACCGGCAGGCCGAGGAGCGAAACCGGGTGCTCCAGGAGCAGCTCCTGCGGGCCCAGCGCCTCGAGGCCGTGGGCCAGCTCGCGGGCGGCATCGCCCACGAGTTCAACAACCTCCTGGCGGCGGTGCTCTCGGCCGCGGAGCTCGCGATCCGCCGTCTGGGAGACGGCCATCCCGAGGCCCGCCGCCTCCAGACCATCGTGGAGGCGGCCGAGCGGGGCGGCGCCCTCACCCGGCGGCTCCTGGCTTTCAGCCAGCGCCAGGTCCTGGTGAAGCGCCGGCTCGACCCCAACCGGCTGGTGGAGGAGACGGCCGCCCTGCTCGGGCCCACCCTGGGCGAGGAGGTCCGCCTCGAGGTGCGGGCCGGCGGCCGGGTGCCCCTGGTCCACGCCGACCCCGAGCAACTCCGGCAGGTGCTCGTGAGCCTCGCCACGAACGCCCGCGACGCCATGGGCCCCAAAGGGGGGCGGCTCGTCCTCGCCACCGGCCGGATCGACGAGAACAGCAAGGAGTGGGCCGTGATCGAGGTCACGGACGAGGGGAAGGGCATCCCCCCCGGCGACCTCGACCGGATCTTCGACCCCTTCTTCACCACGAAGGAGGTGGGGAAGGGCACGGGCCTGGGGCTTGCGGCCGCCTACGGCATCGTGCAGCAGCACGGCGGCGACCTCCGCGTGGAAAGCGCCCTGGGCAAGGGGACGACGTTCCGGATCCTGCTTCCCGCGACGTGAGTTCGGCGGGGCGCGGCCCGGGGAGAAAACCACGGAGGGCACGGAGGACACGGAGGGTTGGGGGGACGGGGGTGTCCTGTACCGGGTTTCGCCCGAGGGGGTGAGGGGTCAGGATTCCCCGTCCGCACGTCCTCGCGTCCCCGCGTCCGCGCCCTCGAGCTCCAACGGGTGCGGCCAGAGGTAGGTCTGGTCCAGCAGGTACGCGACGTCGTAACGCCGGGCCAGGTCGCGGACGAGGGCCAGGACGGCTCCCAGGGGTGTGGTCCCGCCCCGGAACGTCTCGATGGCCTCCGCGAGCCGCGCCCGTTCCGCAGGAGAGGCGCGGCGCCGGAAATAGCCGGCCAGGTGCTGGAGCACGTTCGCGTGGCTCGCCGGGGTCGGGGCCGTGGCCAGGGTGGTGAGGAGCGCGGCCTCGTAAGCCTCCCAGGCGGCTTCGGCGGTTTCCGGGCGGGCCCCCGCCACGATGGGTCCCAGCCGGCGGTACTCCGCCTGGCCGTGGGCCATGAGGTTGTATTTCTCCCGCCGGTGAAAGGCCCGCAGGGGCCCAAGGCCGGGCGCCCCGGCCCGGGCCTCCCGCCAGCGCCGGAGTACCAGTGCCCGCCGGAAGAAGGCGGCCCGTCCCCAGGGGGTCCGCAGGGCCTCCTCCTCGGCCCGGGGCAGGAGGGGAAACCGCCGGGCCAGGGCCGCGGCGAAAAGGCCCGGGGCGGGGGCGGGCTCTCCCTCCCGGGGCCGCTCGGCGTACACCCGGGCCGAGCCCACGGCGCAAGAGGGCGAGCGCGCCTTGAGCACCGCGGCGTCGGCTCCGGTCCGGCCGAGCTCCTCCAGGATCTCCCCGAACCGCGCCGTGAGCTCCGCCGTGCGGTCTTGCCCGGTCTCCACCCCCACGGCCCGGGGTGCCTCTGGATCGCCCACCAGGTCCACGGCCTCCCGCGGCACCCCCAGGTGCCGCTCGGGGCACACCGGAACCCACTCCACCCACTCCGCGAGCGCCTCGAGCCCGGGTTCCCGCTTGTGCCCCCCGTCGTAACGCACGGGCTCCCCGAGGAGACACGCGCTCACCAGGACGCGAAGCCTTCGGTGGCTCACTGCACCTCCCACACGTAGTCGGCGTCTTTGGCCAGGGCGCCGTAGTCGGCGAGGGCGGGGTCGAGTTGGGGTAGGACGACGCGGGTGGGCAGGTCGGGCCGGCGGCGGCGCAGTTGCTCGGGGATGCCGTGGCGCCAGGCGTGGAACCGGCCGGCCAGGACCACCAGCGTCTTTGTGGGATGAGCCTCCAGGTAGTCCAGGGCCCGGTTCGCCATGACGGTGTCCCACACCACCTGGGCCTCGCAGAACCGGCCGAACGCTTCCCCCTCCTCGTCGCCCTTGAGGCCCAGCACCTGGCGCAGGATGTTGCGGTAGCGCTCGTCCACGTCGCACCGGACCACCCGGAGTTCCCGGCGCTCCTCTTCCCCGAGGCTCTGGAACCCCCCGCGGCCCACCTTCTGCACCACCTCCCGGGGGGCGTTCAAGGCCACCAGCGGAATCCCGTGGTTTCGGGCGTAGAGAAAGAGCGGGCGGTAGAGGGGCCAGAGGGTGAAGTCCCAGCCGGCGGCGAACGCGGCCGCGAGGCCCGAGGGCAGCAGTTCGCCCCGGTTCCAGCGGTCGAGGGCCGGCTGGGACCCGGCCTCGAACATCTCGAGCCCCAGGGCCAGGTCCACCCCGCGGGCGTGGAGGGCGTCGAGCACCCGGAGCTGGACCTCGTGGTGGAGGGGGTCGTCGTGGCGCTCCCCCAGGAACACGGCCCGCACGCCCGCGAGATCCCGGGCGAGTTCCCCGAGCGTGAGGACCCGGCCGTCCCGGGCGTGAAACCGGAGTGCCCCGGCCCGGGCGAGGGGGGCCGATGCCACGAACACCAGGAGGAGGACCAAGAGCGCGCGCCGGACGTTCATCGGATCCCCAAGACCCTCGCCGCCCGGCCCGGACTCCCGAGGAGCTCGGCCAGGTACCGGGTCTCGATCAGCTTCTTGGCCGCGGCGGCCGGGAGGCCCCGGACCGGTACCCCCCGGATCACCCCGATGCCGTCCCAGTCCCCCAGGGCCACCACCTCGCCCTCGGGCCGGTACCGCACGGGCTCGGGGTCGCGGCCGGCCAGGAGCGCGAGCGCGTTTCGGGCCGCGGCCGCCCCGTGGAACACGGCCCGCTGGGCGCTCGCCAGGTTCGCCGGGTCCGGGGCGTCGACCCGCACGAAGTCGCCGAGCCCGAACACCTCGGCGCGCCGGGGGTGCTGGAGCGTGGGCCGGAACGGATCGGCCCCGAGGCCCTCCAGGGGCTCGGGCCGCACCCCGACGCACCAGTACACGAGGTCGGCCTCGAGAAACCCGCCCGGATCGAGGTGGACGCCCTCGGGCGCCACCCGGGTCACCGCGGTTCCGAGGCGCAGCTCGATCCGCTTCTGGCCGAACCGCCGCACGAGATAGCGCCGCAGGGCGTCGGAGCACTGGGACCGCTCCAGGGGCACCGGACCCCGCTCCACCACGACCACGTCGCACCGGGCCACCGGGGCGGCCTGCCGCACCATGGCCGCCGCCTCCAGGCCCTCGATCCCGGCCCCGCACACCACCACCCGCTTGCGGGGGCCCCGGGGGGAGCGAATGCCCAGGGCCTCGAACCGGCGGCTCGCCAGATCCGCAGCCTCGTAGGTCTGGAGGCCCACGGTGTGCTCGGCCGCGCCCGGCACCCCGAAGTAGGCGGTGTGACCCCCGGGCCCGGCGAGCAGGACGTCGTACGGGTAGCGGCCGAGGCGGCCCTCCACCTCGCGGCGGTCCGGGTCGACGGCCAGGGCCTCGTCCTGGACGAACCGGGCGCCCCAGGCGGCGGCGAGGCGGTCCAGGGGAAACCGGATGCCCGGTTCGCGGCTCCGGAGCACGGCCCGTTCGTGGAACCGGGTCTTGATGGTGTGGTGGGGGGTGGGGTCGAGGAGCACGACCTCGAGCCGGCCCCGGCCCTCCCGGTGGAGGGCGCGAAGGGCCGCCAGCCCGGCGTAGCCCCCGCCGATGATCAGGATCCGCGGCCGGGTCATGACGCCGCCTCCACCCCGAGATCGCGCAGGACCTCCCGCGCGGCCCACCACCCGCCCATGCCGTGGGCCCCGCCCCCGGGGGGGGTGGAGGCCGAGCACAGGTACCACCCCTTCACCGGCATCCGGTACGCCCGGCGGCCGGGCACCGGCCGCACCAGGGTCTGGGCCAGGTCCTGGACCCCGCCCGTGATGTCCCCGCCCACGAGGTTCGGGTTCTCGGCCTCCAGATCCCGGGCGGTCCGGACGGCCCGTGCCACGATGCAGTCCCGGAACCCCGGGGCGAAGGTTTCGATCCGGGCCTCGATGGGGCCGCTCTCGTCCCGGTCCCATCCCGCCGGCACGTGGCAGTAGGCCCAGGCCGTGTGAAACCCCGGGGGGGCCCGGCTGGGGTCGAAGAGGCTCGGCTGGACCACGATCACGTAGGGCTCGTCGGGCGCCTTGCCGGACCACGGCGCGGCCTCGGAGGCGGCCACGGCCTCGAAGGTCCCCCCCAGGTGCACGGTGCCGGCCTGGCGGCAGACCTCGGCGCGCCAGGGGATCGGGGCCGACAGGGCCCAGTCCACCTTGCACACCCCGGGCCCGTGGCGGAACCGCAGGAGCCGCCGCCGGTATCCGGGCGGGAGCCGGTCGCCGGCGAGGGCCGCCAGGTTCCGGGGCGCCAGGTCGAACACCACGGCCCGGGCGGCCGGCAGGTCCTCGGGCCGGCGGACCCAGGCCCCGGTTTCCACCCGGCCGCCCGCGGCCTCGATGGCGGCCACGAGGCGATCCGCGAGCCGGCCGGTGCCGCCCCGGACCAATGGCCAGCCCACGGCGTGGGCCGAGGCCGCGAGCACCAGGCCGAACGCCGCGGTGGGGGGGCGGTGGAGGGGAAGCACGCCGTGGCCGGCCAGGCCGGCCCACAGGGCCCGCGCCTCCGGGGTCCGGAACCGCCGGGCCAGGGCCTCGGCCGAGCGGGCCGCCCAGAGCCCGAACCGGAGGAACGTACCCGGGTGGCGGGGGATCCCCGGGGGGGAGAGGAGATCGTCCAGGAGGTGGGCCCACCCGTCCACCAGGGGGGCCACGATCCGGCGGTAGGGGGCCGCGTCGGGGCCCAGGGCCCCGGCGGTTTCGCCGAGGCCGGGCAGGAGGGCCACGGCCTCCCCGTCGGCCAGGGCGTGGGCCGCCGGGACCGGCGGATCCACCCATTCGGGCTCCACCCCGAGGGCCTTGAGGGCGGGCGAGGCCCGGGCCATCGGCACCACGGCGGCGCAGTGGTCGTGGACGAAGCCCTCCCGGGTGAGGGGGCCCGACCGCAGGCCCCCGCCGGGGGCGTCGGCCCCCTCGAGCACGAGCACCCGGAGCCCGGCCCGGGCGAGCGCGAGCGCCGCCACGAGCCCGTTGGGCCCCGAGCCCACCACCACGGCGTCCGGGGTCACGGCTTCCGGCCCCCCAGGAGGGCGGCCAAGGGGGTGCGCAGGGCCGCGTTGGCCGGGAGGTTCGCGAGCGCCGCCCACCGGCGCCGGCCCTCCACCCGGGTCTTCGTGGCCGTGACCCGGCCCGGCACACCCACCCGGGCCGCGAACCGCTCGAGGGTCTGGTGCCAGAACCGCTCCTGCTCGGCGTGGCCGAACAGCCGAAACCCCACCTCGTGCCCGGGGTCGCCGGTGCGGGCGAGGCTCTCCACCCGGGCCACGGGGGTTCCCCGGTCGGTGTACACCCGGAAGGTGATCCACCCGGCCTGCATGTGGCCCTTGAGGGTCACGAAGCTGAAGGTGTCGGGCCCCACGTGGAGGATCCGGATGCCGGTCACGAGGGGAGCCCCGCCGGGAAGCCGGATCCGGATGAGCCCCACGGCGCCGGGCTCGACCTCCCCGCCCGGGAGCCACAGATCCGCCCCCTCGGGCCAGAGTTCGCCCAGGTGGGTCCGAAGCTCCTCGGCCAGGCGGTTGACGGAGGGCTCGGCCCCGGGGAGCCGGATCTCGTACACCTTGTGCCACACCTCGCCGAACCCGGTGAACGGGGTCTGGACGGGCAATCCCTGGACGAGCCCCGGGAGGAACCCGGCCGGCGGCTCGCCCCGGAACCGGGCCGGGCCGAGGTGGCCCGCCCACTCGCCGGCCCGGCAGGTGGGCGCGGCCGGGGGCTCGCCCCGTTCGGGGAGCCCCAGGGCCCGGGCCCGGGAGGGGTAGGCCGGGAGCCGGGGGGAGAACCCGAGTTCCCGAAGGAGCGAGGCGCACGGCGCCGGAATCCCGCACAGGGCGAGGCGAAGGCCCGCGCCTTCGGCCGCCAGGAGCGCCCGGTAGAGCACGGTGAGCCCGGAGCCGTCGGCCCGGGTGAGCCCGGCCAGATCCAGGGCCACGACCCGGGCCCCTTCGGCCCGGGCCCGCACGAGCGCATCGTCCACGGCGGCCTGGGCCCGGAAATCGAGCCGGCCCGAGGCCGCGATCACCCCGGCCGCCGGCCCGACGGGGTGCCATTGGGTGGTGAAGGCCATGAAAACGTTCCTTCGGTAAGGAGGCCGAGGGCTGAGAAGCCAGGAGGGCCGGGAGCAATACCCGTAACCCGCCCCCATCTCTCCGTGTGCTCCGTGCCCTCCGTGGTGAAAAAACCACCGCGCAGTGTACCGAACCTCCCGGCCGGGGCAAGGGCACGAAAAAAGGGGCTCCGGAGAGCCCCTGTCGTGGTCGGCCCGCGAGGCGCCTCACTCGACCTTGATCTTGACGCCCTTGGGCTTGGCGGGTTCGGCCTTGGGCAGGGTGAGGGTGAGCACCCCGTCCTTGAGCTTGGCCTTGGCCTTGTTGGGCACGATTTCCGCCGGCAGCGGGACCACCCGCTGGAACGAGCCGTAGGAGGTCTCGCGGTAGTGGTAGTTCTCGTTCTTCTCCTCCTTCTCGGCCTTGCGCTCCCCCCGGATGGTCACGCTGTCCTCGGTGATCGTGACGTCGAGTTCGTCCTTGGAAACCCCCGGCACCTCGGCCGTGAGCACGAACTCCTTGTCGGTCTCCTTGAGGTCCACGCTCGGCACGAACCCGCCCTCCGCGAGGGCCGGGAGGCCGGCGCCCCAGGGCCTCGACCAGCTCCGGAAGAAATCGTCGAAGATCCGGTCCACCTCCTGCCGGAGGCTCCGGAAGGGATCGAGCTGCTTCGATTTGGGTTCCCACTTGATCAGCGCCATGGCGATCACCTCCCCTCACATAAAGTTTTCGGTCTGCGGTCATCGGTCGGCCGATCCCCTGCGGAACCGGCGCCCTCAACATAAGCCCCGAAGGGCCCGGGTCAAGGGCAAACGAAAGGCCGGGATGCACGCAGCACCCCGGCCTTCGGATCCGAACGGTCGGAAACCGCCCTCACCCGATGTCGCCGATCTCCACGTGGGCAAACTCCCCCTCGTCGTAGCCTCCGGAGACGAGGAGCCGGAACCCCTCCTCGGCGGTGGGCTGGAAGTAGAGTTTTCCGTGGAGGGTCTCCCCGGGGTTCAGGGCCATCTTGGGCCAGGTGATCTTGGAGAAGTTCACCTCCCGGGGCCGGCCGTTACCGTCGATGAGCTGGAACGGCGGGAGCTGCACCCGAACGTCCCCCGTGTTGGTCACGGAGACCTCGATGCCGAGGTACTTGTCCTTGCCCTCGGCGTCCTTCTCCCACCAGGCCTTCGTCACGGTGTACTGGAGCTTGCCCACGGTGACCGCCTCGCCCATGGAGTAGACCTCCACGGCGTGGGCGAGCCCCAGGCCCGCCAGGGTGACCAGAACCGCCGCCAGGGTCGTCAGGATCTTTCGCATGGTCTTCCCTCCTTCGGTTGGAACGTGAAAGGGTGTCATCCGTCGCCGAACCCGTGTTCCGGGCCGGGGAAGGCGCCGCCGCGCACCTCGGCGCAGTAGGACTCCACGGCCCGGCGCATCTCGGCCCCCAGGTCGGCGTAGCGCTTCACGAACTTGGGCACGAACCGGTCGAAGAGCCCCACCAGGTCGTGGAGCACCAGGACCTGGCCGTCGCACCGGGGCCCGGCGCCGATGCCGATGGTGGGGATGGAGAGGCTCTGGGAGATCCGGGTGGCGAGCTTCGTGGGCACGCACTCGAGCACCACGGCGAAGGCGCCGGCCGCCTCCACGGCCTTGGCGTCCTCCAGGAGCGCCCGGGCCGCCTCGGGGTCGCGGCCCTGCACCTTGAACCCCCCGAGCTGGGTGGCGGTCTGGGGGGTGAGCCCGATGTGGGCCATCACCGGGATCCCCGCCGTCACGATGGCCTCGATCTTGTCGGCCTGGCTTCGTCCCCCCTCGAGCTTCACACAGTCGGCCCGGGCCTCCTTGACGAGGCGGCCGGCGCTCTCGATCGCCTGCTCCCGGCTCACCTGGTAGGAGAGGAACGGGAGGTCCCCCACCACCAGGGCCCGCTCCGCCCCCCGGGACACGGCCGCGGTGTGGTGGATCATCTCGTCCAGGGTCACGGGCACCGTGTCGGGGTAGCCCAGGCACACCATGCCCAGGCTGTCGCCCACGAGGATGAGGTCCACCCCGGCCTGGTCCACGATCCGGGCCGTGGGGTAGTCGTAGGCCGTGATCATGACGAGCGGCGGGCCGCGGCGCTTGCGCTCCCGGATCTCAGGAATCGTGATCTTGGCCATCGGTCTCCTCCGGGCTCGGGGCGGCGGTACGGTAGCCGAGTTCCAGGGTCTGGATCAACCGCCAGAGGGTGCGGTTGACCGGGGTGGGCACCCCCAGGGCCTCGCCCCGCCGGGCCACGGCGCCCGAGATGAACTCGATCTCGGTGGCGGCCCGGCGGTCCACGTCCTGGCCCATGCTGGAGCGGTTCTCCGCCGTGGCCCGTGCCACCGAGAGGACGAAGGCCACGAGCTCGTCCGGATCCCCCAGGTCCACCCCCTCGGCCCGGGCCACGGCCCAGGCCTCCCGGGCCGCCTCGGCCGCGAGCTCCCGGGCCGGCTCCCACTCGGCCACGGGGCCGTTGCGGATGCCCGCGAGCGCCGTGACGGGGTTGATGGCGCAGTTTACGGCGAGCTTCCTCCACACCGCCGGCCGGGGGTCGTCCACGGCCCGGGCCGGGAGCCCGGCCCGGGTGAACGCGTCGGCCACCCGGGCGGCGAAGGCGTCGGGACCGGGCCGATAGGGGCCGAAAAGGGTCTCCCCCCGGCCGCCGTGGCGGACCTCCCCGGGTCCAATTTGGGTCGCCCCCTGGGCCGTGACCCCCACCAGGAGCCGCTCGGCCGGTACGGCCCGGGCGAGCACGTCTGCCGCGCCCAGGCCGTTCTGGAGGGTCAGGACCCGGGTCTCGGGGCCCAGGAGGGCCGGAAGCGAGGGGAGGACCGAGCGCGTCTGGTGGGCCTTCACGAACACGAGCACCAGGTCCGCCGGGCCGGCCTCGGCCGGATCCATGGTCGCCCGCACCGGCACGTCGGTCACCCCGCCGTCCCGGTGGAGCCGCACCCCCCGGGCGCGCAGGGCCTCCACCTCGGCCGGGTCGATGTCGATCAGGGTCACGGGCACCCCGGCCGCCGCCAGGTGGGCCCCGAACAGACATCCCATGGCCCCGGCGCCCACGATGGCCACCCGGAGGGCCAGGGGATCTCGGTCGACGTTGGTCATGGCGTTTTCCTTCCGGGCTGGGGACCCGGAACCCGGATCTCCACCTCCCGGGAGGGGAGGCTCCGGTTTCCGGCCGCGTCCTCCACCACGATCCAGTACCGCACCACGTGACCCGGGGCGGGGTCCCGGTCCAGGTACCGGGTCTCGGTGCCGTCGACCCGGGCGATCTCCTCCGCTCGGGCGTCCCCCGTCTTCCGGAAGATCCGTACCCGGGCGTAAGGCTCGGGCCCCTCGGATACCCAGGCCAGGAGCACCCCCTCGGGGTCGGGAAACGCGGCCAGGGTGGAGGGGGCCACGGGGGGCGTGGTGTCCACCGCGATGAGGCGCACGGACGCGCCCGGGCTCTCCACCTCCCACCCCTCCGCCGTGCGGCCGGCCACCCGGACCTCGGCCGGATACGACCGGCCGTTCTCGAGCCCCCCCACCTCGACCCCGCCGTCGGCCGCCGGGGCCCGGGCCAGCAGCCCGCCCCGGGCCCCGTAGACCCGCAGTTCCAGGGGTTCGACCCCCTCGGGCCAGGGGGCGGGCTCCACCCGCACGAAGGCCCGGCTGTCGCCCGGGATCGGCTCCGCCCGGGGGGGCGCAAGGGCGGTCCAGGTGATGTCGGCCGGCGCCGACGCCGGGCCCGGCCGGCCTTCGGGGTCCAGGGCTCTCACCCGGTAGCGGTAGGTCCAGCCCGGCCGGACGTCCGGGTCCTCCCAGGCCTCGGCCGGAAGCCCCCGGGCCGCCCGCTCGGCAGGATCCACCCGTGCGACCACCCGGGCGTCCTCGGGGCACGAGGCGCAGGCGTCCTCGCCGGGGGCCCACGCGGCCCGCAGCACGGCGTAGCCCCCGAGCCCTTCGAGGGGCCGGCCGCCCAGGTCTTTGCGGGGTCGGTCCCAGGCGACCCGAAGCATCCCCCCGGGGGCCGAGAGCCGGACCCCTTCGGGCGCGGCCGGAAGCCGCAGGCTCGAGGGCACCGGGTCGCCCCGGCGCCCGCACCCCGCGGCAAGCGCGACGAGAACCACCGTGAGGAGGACTCTGGGACCGACCGGGGCGGTGCGGATCATCGGGAACCGCAGCGGCGAGTGGCTCGGGTGCATCCGGGGGCCCGGAGGACTCTCATCTCCGTGGTCTCCGTGTCCTCCGTGGTGTTCATGCGACGGCCCCTACTCCCGCCGGGGCCAGACCGCGTCGAGGCGGGTCCAGCCGAGCTGGGCCTCCCGCCGCACGTTGTCCGGGGCGGGCCCCCCGAGCACGGTGCGCCGGGCCACGCTGGCCTCGGGGTCGAGCACGGCGTAGACGTCCTCCTCGAACAGGGGCGAGACGGAGCGGAAGGTCTCGAGGTCCAGGTCCTCCAGGCCACACCCCTTGGCCTCGGCCAGGGCCACGAGCCGGCCGGCCGCCTCGTGGGCCTGGCGGAACGGCAAGCCCTTGGCGGCCAGGTAGTCGGCCAGCTCCGTGGCCAGGAGGAACCCGGCCTTGAGGGCCGCCCGGGCGCGGTCGGGCCGCACCTTGAGGTGGCGCATCACCTCCACCGTGATCGCGAGGCTCCCCTTCACGGTATCGAGGGTGTCGAACACCGGCTCCTTGTCCTCCTGCATGTCCTTGTTGTAGGCCAGCGGGAGGGCCTTGAGGGTGGTGAGCAGCGCGATCAGGTTGCCGTAGGCCCGGCCGGTCTTGCCCCTGAGGAGCTCCGGCACGTCGGGGTTCTTCTTCTGGGGCATGATGGACGAGCCCGTGCAGAACCCGTCGGAGAGCTCGATGAACCCGAACTCCTGGCTCGACCACAGGACGAGCTCCTCGGAGAGCCGGGAGAGGTGCATCATCACCACCGACCCGGCGAACAGGAACTCCAGGGCGAAGTCCCGGTCGGACACGGCGTCGAGGCTGTTGCGGCACACCTCGTCGAACCCGAGGTCCCGGGCCACCCGCTCCCGGTCCAGGGGGTAGGGCGACCCCGCCAGGGCCCCGGCGCCCAGGGGGGAGCGCCGGATCCGCCCGAGGGCGTCCCGGTAGCGCTCCATGTCCCGGAGGAACATCTCGAAGTAGGCGAGCCAGTGGTGGCCGAAGGTCACGGGTTGGGCCCGCTGGAGGTGGGTGTATCCGGGCAGGAGGATGTCGGCCTCGGCCTCGGCCCGCTCCAGGAGCACCTCCCCCAGCCCCCGCAGGAGGTCGAGGATCTCGGGCACCTCGTCCGCGAGGTAGAGCCGCAGATCCAGGGCCACCTGGTCGTTGCGGCTCCGGGCGGTGTGGAGCTTTCCGCCCACCGGTCCCACGAGCTCGGTGAGCCGGTGCTCCACGTTCATGTGGATGTCCTCCAGGGCCTCGGTGAGCTCGAGCTCGCCGCGCTCGATCTCGGCCAGCACCCGCTCCAGGCCCCGCACCAGGGTCTCGGCCTCGTCCTCGGTCAGGATGCCCACGGCCGCGAGCATGCGGGCGTGGGCGATGGACCCCCGGATGTCCTGGCGGTACATCCGGCGGTCGAACCCGATCGAGGCCGTGAACCGCTCGACGATCTTCAGGGTCTCTTCGCGGAACCGTCCGCCCCAGGGTTTTTCGGCCATGAGGAACCTCGTAACGGCTGGGAGGCTGGGAAGCTAGAAAGCTAGAAAGCTGGGAGGCTCGGACGCCCAGATACCGCCGATCCGCGGCGGCGTCCACCCCCCGTGGCCGCCTCCTGTGCGCGCGGGAGGCGGCGCGCTCGCGGCCGCCGCATCGTCGGGTCCGCCCGGGGGCCCGAGCGGACCGGGTTCGGAGCGGCCCGGAGCGCCCTTCAGCCCATCAGCTTTTTGAGCGTGCGCAATCGCAGGGCGTTCAGTTTGATGAACCCGGTGGCGTCGGCCTGGTTGTACACCGTGTCCTCCTCGAAGGTGGCCACCTCGGGGTCGTAGAGGCTCCGGGGGCTCTTGCGGCCCACCACGATGCAGTTGCCCTTGTAGAGCTTGAGCCGGGCCGTGCCGGTCACGTTCTTCTGGGCCTCGTCCATGAAGGTCTGGAGCGCTTCGCGCTCGGGCGCGAACCAGAACCCGTTGTAGACGAGCTCGGCGTACTTGGGCACCAGGGAGTCCCGGAGGTGCATGACCTCCCGGTCCATGGTGAGGCTCTCCACAGCCCGGTGGGCGGCGCGCCAGATGGTGCCGCCCGGGGTCTCGTACACGCCCCGGCTCTTCATGCCCACGAACCGGTTCTCCACGATGTCCACCCGGCCCACGCCGTGGCGGCCGCCGATCTCATTGAGGCGCTGCAGGAGCGCCGCCGGGGAGAGCCGCTCGCCGTTCACGGCCACGGGGTTTCCGGCCTCGAACTCCACCTCCACGTACTCGGGCTCGTCCGGGGCCTTCTCGGGGCTCACCGAGAGCACGAACATGTCCTCGTCGGGCTCCCGCCAGGGGTCCTCCAGGATGCCGCCCTCGAAGGAGATGTGCAGGAGGTTCCGGTCGCTGGAGTAGGGCTTGGCTTTGGTGACCGGCACGGGGATGCCGTGCTTCTGCGCGTAGTCGATGAGCTTCTCCCGGGAGTTCAGGTCCCACTCCCGCCAGGGGGCGATGACCCGGATGTCGGGCTTGAGGGCGTAGGCCGTGAGCTCGAACCGCACCTGGTCGTTGCCCTTTCCGGTGGCCCCGTGGGCCACGGCATCGGCGCCCTCGGCCTCGGCGATCTCGATCATGCGCTTCGCGATGAGCGGCCGGGCGATGGAGGTTCCGAGCAGGTACGAGCCCTCGTACACCGCGGCCGCCCGGAACATGGGGAACACGAAGTCCCGGACGAACTCCTCCCGGAGGTCGTCGATGTAGACCTTGGAGGCCCCGGTGCGAAGGGCCTTCTCCTCGAGCCCCTCGAGTTCCTCGGCCTGGCCCAGGTCGGCCGAGAACGCGATCACCTCGCACCCGTAGGTCTCGACGAGCCACTTGAGAATCACGGAGGTGTCGAGGCCCCCGGAGTAGGCCAGAACCACCTTTTTCACGCTGCCCTTTGCCATGGTCGTTCGCTCCTTGAAAGGCTGGAAAGCGGGAAAGCTGGGAAGCTGGAAAGCTAGAAAGCTTCCCAGCGCCCCTTTGGGGCGCCTTTGTGCATGACAGTAACGCCCGAGTCAGGGCCCGGGTGTAGGAGCGGCGTCCCCGCCGCGATCCGGGCCGAAGGCCCGAAGGGACATGGTCGAGGCTCGAAAGCCGCTCCCACAGGTTGGGACAACCGCCGACGCTGAAATCCCAAAGGATTTTGGCCTCCTAGCGTCCCAGCCTCCTAGCTTTCCAGCGGGAAGTTACTTGGAAGCTGGAAAGCCCCCGTGTCCGCACCGGATCGCTTGGGTCAGACCTTGGGGCGGCCCCCGGGCGGCGGCACGGGTTCGCCCCCGGGGATCACGCCCCGCCCCGCACCAGGGTCACGAGGATCGCCTTTTGGACGTGGAGGCGGTTTTCGGCCTCGTCCCACACGGCCGACTGGGGCCCCTCCAGCACTTCTTCGGTCACCTCCTCCCCCCGGTGGGCCGGCAGGCAGTGGAGGAAGAGGGCGTCAGGGGCCGCCGCGGCCATCACCCCGGCGTCCACGGTGTACCCGGCGAAGGCCCGGCGCCGGGCCTCCTGCTCGGCCTCCTGGCCCATCGAGGCCCAGACGTCGGTCGTGACCACGTGGGCGCCCTGGGCGGCCCAGCCGGGGTCGCGGCCGAGCTCCACGTCGGCCCGCGCCTCCCGTGCCGCGGCCAGGATCTCGCCGTTCGGGTCGTACCCCTCGGGGCAGGCGAGCCGCAGCCCGAACCCCAGGACCCGGGCGGCGTGGATCCAGGAGTGGGCCATGTTGTTCCCGTCGCCGATCCAGGCCACCCGGAGCCCCTCGAGGCTCCCCCGGCGTTCGAGCACGGTGAGAAGATCGGCCATGACCTGGCAGGGGTGCAGGAGATCCGTAAGCCCGTTGATCACCGGCACCGAGGCCCAGTGGGCGAGTTCTTCGAGCACGTGCTGGCCGTAGGTGCGCACCATGATGGCGTCCACGTAGCGCGACAGCACCCGGGCCGTGTCCTTGATGGGCTCGCCCCGGCCGATCTGGGTGTCGCGGGGCGACAGGAAGAGCGCATGGCCCCCGAGCTGGAACATGCCCACCTCGAACGACACCCGGGTGCGGGTGCTCGACTTTTCGAAGAGCATGGCCAGGGTCTTGCCCTCGAGAAGCCGGTGGGGCTCCCCCCGGGCCTGGCGGGCTTTGAGGTCCCGGGCCAGCTCCAGGATGCCGAGGAGTTCGTCCCGGCCGAAGTCCGTGAGTTTGAGAAAGTGCTTGGGCATGGCAGTTCTCGTTCGGCTAGAAAGCTAGAAGGCTAGAAGGCTGGAAAGCTAGAAAGCTGGAAGGCCGGCTTCCCGCGGTGAGCCGGGCGAGAAGGTCGGACCCAAAGGTGCCTTGGCGTCCTGGCTTCCTAGCCTCCCCGCTTCCCAGCCGTGTTCAAAGCACCTCGTCGAGCGCCGCGAGCAGGGCGTCGATCTCCTCCGTTTCCACGATCAGGGGCGGGGCGAGCCGCACCACCTGCTCCCCGGCCGAGCCCACCAGGAACCCCCGGTCCATCATCGCCGTGACCACGTCCTTGGCCTTCCGGTCGGCCGCGAGCTCGATGCCGATCAAGAGGCCCCGGCCCCGCACGGCCGTAACGCCGGGGCGGCCGGCCGCCAGGTCTTCGAGCCGCTCCACCAGGTACGCGCCCATGCGCCGGGTGTGCTCCAGGATCCCCTCCTGGAGGATCGTGCGCACCGTGGCGAGGGCCGCCGCGCACACGAGCGGGTTGCCGCCGAAGGTGGAGGCGTGGGTGCCCGGGCCGAAGCTCCGGGCCACGGCCTCGGTCGCCAGCACCGCCCCGATGGGCACCCCGCCCCCCAGGCCCTTGGCCAGGGTGCAGATGTCGGGCTTCACGCCCTCGTGCTCGGCCGCCAGGAACGTGCCGGTGCGGCCCACGCCGGTCTGGACCTCGTCGAGGATCAAAAGGACGCCCCGCACGTCGCACAGCTCCCGCACCCGCCGGAGGTAGCCCTCGGAGGGCACCCGCACCCCGCCCTCCCCCTGGATCGGCTCCAGGAGCACGGCGGCCGTCCGGGGCCCCACGGCCTCCTCCAAGGCGGCGAGGTCGTCGTAGGGCACGTAGGTGAACCCCGGCGGGAGCGGATCGAACCCCACCTTCACCTTGTCCTGGCCCGTGGCGGTGAGGGTGGCCAGGGTGCGGCCGTGGAAGCTCAGGGTGGCCGACACGATCTCGTAGCGCTCCGGCTGCCCCCGGTCCTTCTGGACCTTGCGGGCGAGCTTGATGGCGCCCTCGTTGGCCTCGGCCCCGCTGTTACAGAAGAACACCCGGTCGGCGAAGGTCACCTCGGTCAGGAGCTTCGCCAGCCGGACCTGGGGCTCGATGTGGTAGAGGTTCGACACGTGCAGCAGCGTCCCCGCCTGCTCCCGGATCGCCTCCACCACGTGGGGGTGGCAGTGGCCCAGGTTGCACACCGCGATACCGGCCAGAAAGTCCAGGTACTGGCGGCCGTCGGCGTCCCACACCCGCATGCCCTGGCCCCGCACCAGGGCCACCGGGAACCGGGCGTAGGTGGGCATGAGGCAGGTGGCGGCGAGGTCTGCAATCTCCTGGTTTCCCATGATGTCAGCCTTTCACGATCTCGGTACCCACCCCGCCCCGGGTGAAGATCTCCAGGAGCACGGCGTGGCGGGCCCGGCCGTCCACGATGTGCACCTTGCCCACCCCCTCTTCGAGGGCGTCGAGGGCGCAGCGCACCTTGGGGATCATGCCGCCCCGGATCACCCCCGCCTCGATGAGGCCGGGCACCTCGGAGGCTCGCACCGTGGAGATGAGCCGGCCCTCGGCGTCGAGGATCCCCTCCACGTCGGTCAGGAGCACGAGCTTTTCGGCCTTGAGGGCCCCGGCGATCCGGCCGGCCACGAGGTCGGCGTTGATGTTGTAGGTTTCGCCGTTCTCGCCCGCGCCCACCGGGGCGATCACCGGGATGAACCCCCCCCGGTCCAGCGACTCGATGACCTGGGGGTTGATCCGCTCCACCTCCCCCACGGCCCCGATGTCCACGATCTCGGGCGGAAGGTCGTCGCCCCGGCGGCGCTCCATGAGGAGCTTCTTGGCCCGGATGAGCCCCCCGTCCTTGCCGGTGAGCCCGACGGCCCGGCCGCCGTGGAGTTGGATCAGGTTCACGATCTCCTTGTTCACCTTGCCCCCGAGCACCATCTCCACCACGTCCATGGTGGCGCCGTCGGTCACGCGCATGCCGTCCACGAAGGTGCTCTCGATCTGCATGCGCTCGAGGACCCGGTTGATCTGGGGCCCCCCGCCGTGGACCACCACGGGATTGAGGCCGATGTATTTGAGGAGCACCACGTCCCGGGCGAAGCTCTCCTTGAGGGCCTCGTCCACCATGGCGTGGCCGCCGTACTTGATGACCACCACCTTGCCGTAGAAGGCCCGGATGTACGGCAGGGCCTCGTGGAGCACCTGGGCTTTTTGGATGAGTTCTTCCGGATAGGATCGGTCTCCCGTCATCGGTCGTCGGTCTCCGTGCCAGGGCCCCGGACTTCGGGGGACAGGTATCCGAGGAATCCTGTCTTCTGAACTCTGAATTCTGATCGCTGACTCACAGGATGTACCGCGACACGTCCGTGTCGGCCACGATGTCCTTGAGCCGCTCGCGCACGTAGGCGCGGTCCACCACGACCTTGCGCTCCGCCAGGTCGGGCGCCGTGAAGCTCAGTTCCTCCAGCACCCGTTCCATGATGGTGTGGAGCCGGCGGGCCCCGATGTTCTCCGTTTTCTCGTTCACCCGGGCCGCCATGTCGGCCATCTCCTCGATGCCGTCGGGGGTGAACTCGAGCTCGATCCCCTCGGTTTGGAGGAGGGCCTGGTACTGGCGGGTCAGGGCGTTTTGGGGCTCGGTCAGGATCCGTACGAAATCGTCCTTGCCCAGGGGGTCGAGCTCGACCCGGATCGGGAACCGGCCCTGGAGCTCGGGAATGAGGTCCGAGGGTTTCGCCATGTGGAACGCGCCGGCCGCGATGAACAGGATGTGGTCGGTCTTGACCACCCCGTATTTGGTGTGGACCGTGCTGCCCTCGACGATGGGAAGGATGTCGCGCTGCACCCCCTCCCGCGACACGTCGGGTCCCCGGCCGCCCTCCCGGGCCGCGATCTTGTCGATCTCGTCGATGAAGATGATCCCGTCGTTCTGGGCCTTCTCCAGGGCGAGCTCGGTCACCCGCTCCTGGTCCACGAGCCGGGCGGCCTCCTGCTCCTTCAAGACCTCCCGGGCCTCGGGGATCTTCATGCTCTTTCGCTTGCGGCGCTTGGGAAAGAGGTTCCCGAGCATGTCCTGGATCTGGAGGCCCATCTCCTCCATGCCCTGGCCGGTGAAGATCTCCATGGCCGGGGTGGGGGCCTGGGCCGCGATCTCCACCTCCACGACCCGGTCGTCCAGGGCCCCGGCCCGGAGCATCTGCCGGAGCCTCTCCCGGGTGGCGGTGTCGCCGGAGTGGCCGGGCAGAAGGAGGTCGAGGATCTTCTCCTCGGCCAGTTCCTCGGCCCGGGCGGCCACCCGGGCCTGCTCCTCCTCCTGCACCATGGCCACGGCCACCCGCACCAGGTCCCGGACCATGCTCTCCACGTCCCGGCCCACGTAGCCCACCTCGGTGAACTTGCTCGCCTCCACCTTGACGAAGGGGGCGCCGGCCAGCCGGGCCAGGCGCCGGGCGATCTCGGTCTTCCCGACCCCGGTCGGCCCGATCATCAGGATGTTTTTGGGGGTGATCTCGTCCCGGAGGTCCTCGGACACCTGGCGGCGGCGCCAGCGGTTCCGGAGCGCGATGGCCACGGCCTTTTTGGCCTTGTGCTGGCCGACGATGTAGCGGTCCAGTTCCGACACCACCTCCCGGGGGGTGAACACGGCCATGGGGGTCTATCCTCCCAGTTCCTCGAGTTCCACCGAGTCGTTCGTGTAGATGCAGATCCGGGCCGCGGCCTTCAGGGCCTCGCGGGCGATCTCGGCCGCCCCCAGGGCCGTGTGCTCGTACAGCGCGAGCCCCGCGGCCAGGGCGTAGGGGCCGCCCGACCCGATGGCCACCACCCCCTCCTCGGGCTCCACCACGTCCCCGGTGCCCGAAAGGAGCAAAGTGGCCTCCCGGTCGGCCACGAGCAGCATGGCCTCGAGCCGGCGCAGGTACTTGTCGGTGCGCCAGTCCTTGGCCAGTTCCACCGCGGCCCGGTGGAGGCTCCCGCCGTGGGCCTCGAGCTTGCCCTCGAACCGCTCGAGCAGGGTGAAGGCGTCGGCCGTGGCTCCGGCGAACCCGGCGAGGATCTTGCCCTCCCGGAGTTTGCGCACCTTGCGGGCCGTGCGCTTCAAGACGGTGGCCCCGAAGGTCACCTGGCCGTCGCCGGCCATGGCCACCCGGCCGTCGCGGCGCACGCACACGATGGTGGTTCCGTGGAACGTCTGGGTCATCTCGGTCTTCCGTTTGGACGGCGGGCCGTCCGGCCGTCAGGTCTGGGAGTCGGTCGGGGTCTTTCGCCCGGGCCCGTCCCGGCGCGCCCGGGGGTGGGCCCGGTCGTAGACCCGCATGAGCTGTTCGATCCCCACGTGGGTGTATTTCTGCGTGGTCGAAAGGCTCCGGTGGCCCAGGAGCTCCTGGATCGCCCTTAGGTCCGCCCCCGCGGCCAGGAGGTGGGTGGCGAAGCTGTGGCGCAGGAGGTGCGGGTGCACCCGCCGGGCCAGGGCCGCCTTGTCGATCCACCGGTCGATCACCCGCCGGACGCTCCGGTCGGTGAGTCGGCCGCCCCGGTGGTTCAAAAACACCGGCCCCTCGGGCTCGACCGGCCGCCCCGCACGGTCCCGGGCGGCGAAATAGGCCTCCAGGGCCCGAACGCTTGGGACGGTGAGGGGCACCTCCCGTTCCACCCGGCCCTTCCCCCGGATGCGGGCAAGCCCCTGGCGCAGCCGAAGATCCCGGCCGTCGAGGCCCACGAGCTCGGAGACCCGGATGCCGGTGCCGTAGAGGAGCTCCAGCATGGCCCGGTCCCGGAGGGCCAGGAGGCCGTCGCCCTCCACCGCGTCCAAGAGGGCGAACGCCTCGTCCACCGAGAGCACCCCGGGCAGGCGCTTGGCCAGCTTGGGCGCGGTCACGGCCGCGGCCGGGTTCGCCTCGATGTACCCCTCGCGCACCAGGAACCGGAAGAACGCCCGGAGCGACGAGAGGGCCCGACTCACGGTGGCCCGGCTTTTCCGGCCGTGGAGCGAGGCCAGGTACGCGCGCACGTCACCGGGCTCCAGCCCGGCCCAGAGCTTGGGGCCCCGCGCCCCGGTGCGCGCCCCGGCCCACTCGGCGAACCGCCGGAGGTCGCCGGCGTAGTTTCGCACCGTGTGGTCCGAGGCGTTTCGCTCATAGCGGAGGTGGTCCAGGAACGCGTCCACCCACGGATCCGGAGCCTCGGCCATCTGCCACCTGCTTCGCGCGGCGGAACGGGCGGGCCGCCCGTCGCCCATTCTGTACTAAGA
>NZ_BAAHXI010000038.1:0-39812 GCF_054656955.1 Deferrisoma palaeochoriense | reverse complement strand
GGACGCTGGGACGTTGGGACGGTAGGAGGTTACCCGCACCAACGGAAGGATTGTCGGATTCCCGGGGTTGCTGCGGGGCGGCGGCGGGGGGGGCGGGTGGAGAACCGGGTGCGGCCCCTCACCTCGCCGCGCCCCCACCAGGCTTGGATCGCTTCGGAAGATCCGGAACGTCCGCCACCGGTGCCCCGGCCCACCGGGTGGACGGCGGCACGACAAGGCGCGGCGATCGGGGGTCGCACTCGCGCCCGGCCGGAGCCAGTCCCCCGCCGGCGCACGGCAATATTCTTGAAAGCAGCATTCGTAGGACACGGGGACGCCCCGTCCGCGCGTTCGCACGTCCGCACGGGCCGACGCCGCCCCGCGGCGACCGAGTGTCGCCTCTCGGCGTCACCCCCTGGGACCAGAGAGCCTCCAGACCCAGCCGCAGTAGCGGCACACGAACCGGTCGGTGAGGAACACGAGGCGGTGGGAACGGCAGGAACAGGGCTTCATTGCAGGCCTCCTGGAAACGGGAACCGATCCGACGGGCGCAACGCGCCCCAACGGTCCGGGAGGTCCTGCAGTTGACGTGCCAAAGTCGTACCTATTGGATTTTACAGTACAAAGGGCGAAACGTTCCGCGATCCACCCTCCCCGCCGCGGCCAAAACGTCGCCTCGCGGCGACACGGGACCCTCAGCCCGGCGTCCCCGCGCCCAGGTCGGCCGAGATCGCCTCCCCGCAGGCCCGCACCCGCTCCTTCACGGCGGCCACCCGCTCGGGCCCGGCCGCGGTCATGGGCAAGGCCACCCCCACGGCCGCCACCACGTCCCCCGAGCCGTCCCGCACCGGGGCGGCCACCCCCCACACCCCTTCCACGGCCTCGCCGAACTCGGCCAACACGCCCTCGGCCCGGATCTGCCGGAGCCGTTCGCGGAAGGCCGCGGGGTCGGTGATGGTGCGGTCGGTATAGGCCCGCAGCGGTTTCGTGCCCAGCAGGCGTTCCAGTTCGTCCTCCGGCCGGAAGGCCAGCAGCGTCATGCCGAGCATGCCGAAGTAAGGAGGGTCGCGGCGCCACCCCACGTCGGAGGCGATCCGCACGGGCCCGGGGGCCTCCCGCTTGTCCACGTACACGAGGTCGCCGTCCATGAGGGCACCCAGGAGCACGGTGACCCCCAGCTCGTCGCGGAGCGCATCCAGATGGGGCCGGGCCACGTCCCGCAGGTTCAGGGAGTCGATGGCCGCGTGGGCGAGCCCCAAGACCCGGGCGCCGAGGCGGTAGCGCCCGTCCGCCGGGTCCTGGGCCACGTACCCGTGGTACTGGAGCGTGGCCAGGATCCGAAACGCCGTGGGCTTGGAAAGCCCGGTCTCCCGGGACACCTCGTCGAGGCTCAGCCGGGGTCGCGTTTGGGAAAAGGCGTCCAGGATCGCGATGGCCCGCTCCACGGCCCGCACATTGTACCGGCCGTCGGCCGCGGCCTTCCCGCGTTCGTGGGACCGCTTGGGCATGGGCGCTCCGTGTCAGGGACCAGAGGTCAGAGGACGGAATTCGGGAAAGGGCACCGACGAGAGGCGGCCCCTACTCTCTTGAGGAGGATAGCGAAAGCTGATTTCGGCAGGCAAAATACCACGGGCGAGGAACGGACGTCTACCGGGCCGGCGGCGAGGCGAGCCCCCGGCGAACGGCGTGGAGCACCTCGTCGAGCTTCTGGAGGAACCGGGAGCGGTCGGCCTTCTCGAACGGGGCCGGGCCGCCTCCCTGGAGGCCCATCTGGCGGAGCTGGTCGTTGAGCTCCCGGCGGGCCAGGGCCTCGCCGATGTTCAGGGGCGTGTACAGGTTCCCCTTGGGCCCCAGGACCCAGGCGCCCTTCTCCACGCATCGGGCGGCCAGGGCGATGTCGGCCGTGACCACCACGGTGCCCGGCCCGGCCCGCTCGGCGATCCAGTCGTCGGCCGCATCGAACGCGCCCCCCACCACCACCGCACGCACCACGGGGTCGCTCGGGAGCCGGGTGGGCCGGCCGCTCACGAAGTAGGCCGGCCAGCCGAACCGGGCGGCCACCCGGGCCACCTCGTCCTTCACCGGGCAGCCGTCGGCGTCCACATACACCACGGGGGTTTCGCCCTGGTCGCTCATTCCTTCTCCTTCGCCTTCCGCACCCGATCGAGGGTTTCCAGCATCACGCCCAGCCGCGACGCGGGGGGCCGGCTCATGGCCTCGAGCTCCTCGGGGGTGTAGTGTTCCCGCAGGAACGCGCCGATGTCGATCCGGTCCGCCCAGCACACCACGATGCGGTGGCACGGCAGCCCCCGGTTCACCCGTCGGCAGTGGCGAAACGGCACCTCCCCCCCGAGCGGGGGGCAGCGGGGGTGGAGTTCCTCGTCGTATCGGTCGATTCCCATGGTCACCTCCCGGCTCGTGTCAGTGGCGGGGGCTAATGTTACCGCAGTCTCGAGCCGATAGCTCGTGGGGGCGGATCGGTCGCCGGTCTCCGCCGCCGAAGGACTCGGATTTCCGATGACGACCCGCGCGCAGGGACTTTTTGCCCCCTCGTCTCCCGATGCGAAGCGATCCCCATGGAGCCGCCCACGTTGTCCCCCACGGACGCCCTGAAGCGTTGCCTCGCCGCCTACCGGGACCTCCTCCGGCTCACGGCCGAGCAGGAGGCTCTCCTGCGGCGCGGGGACTACGGCCCCCTCGTGGAGCTCCTGACCCGCAAGGACCACCTCGTCGGGGAGGCCGCCCGGCTCTGGGCGGAGGCCCAGGCGGCATCGGCCGAGGAGCGCGCCCGTCCGGCGTTCGCCGGGGCCGTCCGCGAGGTCCAGACGTTGGTTGCAGAGCTCGTGGAGGCCGAACGCCGCTGCCACGAGCTCCTTCCCGCCGCGGGGGCCGCGCCCCGGGCCCCGGCCCGGCGCGCCGTATCCGCCTACCAAAAAAAATGATCCCCATCCCCGGTTTCCCCTAAAGACTCCTCGCCCCCCTGCCGATCCGTCAACACGAAGGAGCAGACCCTCTTCCCAGGGACGGGATCATGGGCATTTCCCAATTCACGGTGCACAACGTGCTGCGCACCTACGCCCGCCAGGACCGGCTGGGCAAGGTTCAGCGGCCCAAGGCAGGGCCGGCGCCGAGCGCCGCCCCGTCCGGGGACCGCGTCAACCTGAGCCCCACGGCCCAGAAGGTCCAGTGGGTGGGCACCCTGGCGTCGCAGATGGTCGAGCGGGACCACCCCGACCTCGATCCGGACGCCCGCCAGGCCAAGGTGCGCGACACGCGGGACCGCCTCGTGTCCCGGCACCAGGACGAGATCGCCGACGACCGGGTGACGGTCCAGGATCTCGAGGCCCGCCTCCGGGCCCTCTACCTGGACTAACCGCCTCTTCGCTCCCCGTTGCGGGGACGAAGGGGATTCGTGCGCCCTGCGTCCGGGGGGCCGGGCCCTCGCGCGCGTTGACACCCCGAAAAACGGGGTGTTAGGATACGCGCCGGTTTTTCCTGCCCGTCCGCGCTTCCCCAGCCGTCTCGAACCCGAAGGAGTGTCGGCCATTTCTGCCGCCGAACCCCAACCCACCAGAGACGAGCTCATCGAGGAGTACGCGCCCCTCGTCAAATACATCGCCGAGCGCATGGCGGCGCGGCTCCCCTCATCCATCGAACTCGACGACCTCATCAACACCGGGGTCATCGGCCTCATCGACGCCATCGACAAGTTCGTGCCCGACCGGGGGGTCAAGTTCAAGACCTACGCGGAGTTCCGGATCCGCGGGGCCATGCTGGACTATCTGCGGCAGCAGGACTGGGCGCCCCGGTCCATGCGCCGCAAGGAGCGGGAGCTCGCCCGGGTGTTCCATGAACTGGAGCAGCAGCTCCAGCGGCCCGCCACCCACGAGGAGGCCGCGGCGGCCATGGGCATCTCCATGGACGAGTTCAACGACCTCCTCTACAAGGCCCGGGGGCTTTCGCTCCTGTCGCTGAACCGCCCCGGGGGCGACGTGGAGGACGACGAGGAGGCCCGGGAGCTCGGGGAGTACATCCCCGACGAGCCCGAGAAGAGCCCCTTCGAACTCCTGCGCAAGCAGGAGGTCCGGGACATCCTGGCCCGGAAGATCGACGAACTCCCGGAAAAGGAGGGGATGGTCCTCAAGCTCTACTACTTCAACGAGCTCACGATGAAGGAGGTGGGGAAGATCCTGGGGGTGACGGAGTCCCGGGTGAGCCAGCTCCATTCGGCCGCGATCCTGCGGCTCCGGGGACTCCTGGAAGGCCTCCTGGAGTAGCCGGGGTCCGCGCCCCTCACGTTTTCCACCGAACCTGCCGATGGAGAGGGGAACGGGTTCGTTTCGTTCCGGTTTCGCACCGTACCCGCGAGGACGATCGTGTCGGAGCTTCTGAGTCAGGAAGAGGTGAACGCCCTCCTCCAGAGCATCCCGCTCCAGCAGGAAGCGGCGCCGGCGGAACCGGCGGCCAAGCCGGCCCCCACCCGGTACCGCAAGCGGGCGAGCCGGTATGATTTCAAGCGGCCGAACCGCATCTCCAAGAACGTCCTCCAGAGCCTCCACTTCCTGCACGAGCGCTACGCCCGGAACCTCGCCCTGGATCTCTCGGCGTACCTGCGGACCATCTCGGACATCGTGCTCCTGAGCGTGGATCAGCTCTCGTACGCCGAGTTCCTGATGAGCCTCCCGGAGACCACCTGCATCAACGTGGTCAAGATCGCCCCCCAGGGCGGCACCCTGGCCTTCGAGGTGAACCCCACGCTGGTGTTCGCCGTGATCGAGAAGCTCATGGGGGGATCGTCGGAAACCCCCACGATGAACCGGGAGATCACCCCCATCGAGCAGGCCCTGATCGAGGGGTTCATCGACATGGCCCTCCGGGACCTCCAGGACGCCTGGCGCACCATCGGAGAGACCCGGTTCGTCCTCGACCGGCGGGAAACGAGCCCCCAGCTCGTGCAGATCGTAGCCCCCAACGAGATCGTGGTGGTGATCGTGTTCGAGGTGAAGGTGGGCCAGACCTCGGGCATGATGAACCTGTGCATCCCGGCGATCTACCTGGAGCCCTTCGCGGTGGAGCTCCGCCAGGAGCACCAGACCGACATCACCACCCGGATGACCGAGGCCGACTACCGGCGGCTCGACGAGGTGATCGCCCGGGCCGTGGTGCGGCTCCAGGCCGACCTTTGCCGAAAGCGGCTCACGATCCGGCAGATCCTGGGGCTCAAGGAGGGCGACCTCTTGCCCCTGGGCGCCGACCTCCACCAGCAGGTCACGGTTTCGGTAGCGCAACTCCCCAAATTCCGGGGCCTCTACGGGGCCCGCAAGGGCCGCAAGGCCGTGCGCATCGAAAGCGTCATCCGCGACGAGGAACCCGAGCCGACCCCGGACGCCGGGGACGAATTCCAGGCCCTCGGGGCCGGCACCGGGTAGCGGGAGGAACGATGTCCGACATCCTGAGCCAAGACGAGATCGACCGCCTGCTGAGCGCCGCGGCCGACGACCTGGGGGAGGCGCCCGCCTCCGACCTGAGCCCCTCCGAGGTCGAGGAGGTGGAGCGGGCCATCCGGGTGTTCTTCGCCTCGGCCAACTCGGCCCTGGCCTCCCTCCTGGCCCGGCCCGCCACCGTGACCGAGGGCATCGGCCAGGTGGTGAACCTGGAGGATCTGGCGGGCGACAAAGGGCTCCTCGCCCGGTTCCCGTTCCGGTCGGGGTTCGACGGGGAGCTCGCGTTCCTCCTGCGGCACCGGGAGGCCTCGATGCTCGCGGACCTCATTCTCGGGGGCGAGGGGAAGGAGAAGGAGGCCCTCGAGGAGGCCGACCTCGACGCCCTCAAGGAAGCCCTCACCCAGATCGCCGGGAGCGGCGCCCCGACCCTGTCGGCCACCCTGGGCCGCGACGTGGGGTTTGCCCCGCCGACGATCGAGGCCGTGGAGGCGAAAACCCTGACCGAGGTGCTTCCCTGGGGTCAGGCCTTCCTGGGGGTGGGCACGATCAAGGTGGACGGGGTGCTCGAAACCCCCCTTCGGGTCCTCCTCCCGGTGGGGGTGGCCCGGGAGATGGCGAAGGTCTTGCGGGAAGAGGAGGACGAGGTCCCGCAGCCCTCGGCGGTTTCGGGCTCGTCGGGGTCCCCGTTCGCGGGGGGCGGGGCGGAGCCGGCCGCGCCCCCCGACATCCGCAACATCGACCTCATCCTGGACCTGGAGGTCGAGGCCACGGTCCGGCTCGGCGAGGCCGAGATGCCCCTGAAGGACATCCAGCGCCTTCGGCCCGGGTCGATCATCGATCTGGACAAGGACACCGAGGCCCCGGTGGAGCTCGTGGTCAACAACCGGGTGCTCGCCAAGGGGGAGCTCGTGGTGGTGAGCTCCGATCACTTCGCCCTTCGCATCACCGAAATTGAGTCGCCGACCGAGCGGATCCGCAAGCTCGGGCCGTCCTGACCTGCCCCCCTGGGCCCTGGACGCGATCCAGGCCCGCGGGTTCTTGCGGATCGGCGCCGACTCCCCCCTCGAAGCCGTTTGCCTCGATGTGGCACCCGACCGGGTGGTCCTCGTCCCCCTGGCCTCCCCCCCTCCCACCGTGGCGCGCGGCGGGGCACCGGCCGAGTTTCGGGTTCCCGGCACGGGGGGCGTGCTTCGGGTGGCCGGCCGGCTGGCCGTCGGGGCGGGAGACCGGTGGGTGCTGCGGATCGAAGGCGGCGGGGTCGAGCGGATCAACCGCCGGTCGGCCTACCGCTTGGCGTGCACCCTCAAAGCCGAATGGACCGTGGCAGAGGGGACCGACCGGCGCCCCTGCGTGGTGCTGGACCTCAGCGTGGGCGGGGCCCGGCTCTCGGCCGCCCCCCCGCTCCCCGCACCCGGAACCGAGCTGCGGCTCTGGATCCGGCTCGGCCCCGCCGAGATTCTGGGCCCGGTTCCGGCCCTCGTCCTTGAGGCCCGGCCCGACCCGAGGACGGCCCCCTTTCCCGGCCGGGTCCGGCTGCGGTTCGCGCCCCTGGCCGCCCGGGTCGAGGGCCGGCTCGCCCGGTTCATCGTCCAGGGCCAGAGGGAGCTCCTGCAAAAGGGCCTTCGGCCTTGAGCCTCACCCCCACACCACGAGCCCCAGGTCCCAGGGGCTTGTGAGGTTGGGGTGGTGGGGGAGCACCCGCACCACGTAGCCGTACCGGCCCGTGCGCTCGCAGGGGATCTCGCCCGCAAACTCGAACCCCCCGTCCTCCCGGCGCCCCTCGGACCGCAGGGTGCGGCGCCCGGGTTGCGCGATCCGGCCCGCCGGGTCCAGGGGCCCGTAGTAGACCTCCACCTGCACGTCGTCCGGGGAGAGCCCGTTTAGGTACACCAGGCACCGCAGGGGGAACTCCTCGCCCACCCGGCGCTCGTCCCCTTCCTCGGCCCGCACCTCGGCCACCCGGACCCCCGACCACGCCTCTCGTACCCGGGCCTTCCACCGGGCCAGGGCCCGGGCCGCCTGGTAGTTGCTCTGGGCGAACCGCTTCCAGAGCCCGAGGGCCGGCAGGTAGTACTTTTCGGTGTACTCCCGCACCATCCGGTTCGTGTTGAACACCGGGGTGAGCCGCTCCATGGCCGTCTTCACCTTCCGGATCCACCCCCGGGGCAGCCCGTCGTCGCCCCGGGTGTAATACAGGGGCACCACCTCGTTCTCCAGGAGGTCGTAGAGGTCCAGGCTCTCGACCCGGTCCTGGACCTCGGGGTCGTCGTACTCCTCGCCGTGGCCGATGGCCCATCCCACCTCGCCGTCGTAGGCCTCGTCCCACCAGCCGTCGAGCACGCTCAGGTGCAGGCCCCCGTTCGGCACCACCTTCATGCCGCTCGTGCCGCAGGCCTCCAAGGGCCGGCGGGGGGTGTTGAGCCACACGTCGCAGCCCTGCACCAGGTACCGGGCCAGGTTCACGTCGTAGTCCTCGAGGAACACGACCCGGTGCCGGAACGCCTTGTCCCGGCAGTGGTGCACGATCTGCTGGATGAACGTCTTGCCCTCGTTGTCCGCCGGGTGGGCCTTGCCCGCAAAGATGATCTGCACGGGCCGGTCCGCGTGGTTGAGGATCTTCGCAAGCCGCTCGGGGTCCCGAAACAGGAGAATCGCCCGCTTGTAGGTGGCAAACCGGCGGGCGAACCCGATCGTGAGGGCCTCGGGGTCGAGCACCTCCTCGGCCGCCCGCAGCTCGTCGGGCCGGGCGCCCCGGCGCTCCAGCTGGGTGCGCAGCCGGCGGCGCACGAACCCCACGAGACGCTCCTTGAGCCGCTCCTGGGCCCGCCAGAGCTCGTTGTCGGGGATGTCGTGGACCCGCTTCCACATGGCCTGGTTGAGGGGCTCATCCACCCACGACGGCCCCAGATACCGGTCGAACAGCCGGGCCATCTCGTCGGAGAGCCAGCTGCGCACGTGGATGCCGTTCGTGACGTGGCCGATCGGCACCTCCTCCTCGGGGATTCCCGGCCACACCCCGGCCCACATGCGCCGCGACACCCGGCCGTGGAGCCGGCTCACCCCGTTCCGGTGGCCGCTTAGCCGAAGGGCCAAGACGGCCATGGAAAGGGGCGCGTTCGGATCGTCCGGCCGCTCCCGGCCGAGGGCCAGGAGGTCTCCCACCCCGATCCCCGATTCCCGCAGATAGTCCCCCAGATGCTCCTCGAGCTCCGCCGGGGCGAAGAGGTCGATCCCGGCCGGCACCGGGGTGTGGGTGGTGAACACGCTTCCCACCCGCACGGCCTCCAGGGCCTCGGGAAACGAAAGTCCGGTGCGCTCCATGACCTGGCGGATCCGCTCCAGCCCCAGGAACGCGGAGTGGCCCTCGTTCATGTGGCACACCGCGGGCTCAATGCCGAGCGCCTGGAGGAGCCGCACCCCCCCCACCCCCAGCACGATCTCCTGGCGGATCCGCATCCCGGCTCCGGGGGCGTAGAGCTGGTAGGTGATGGCCCGGTCGGCCGGGGCGTTGGCCTCGAGGTTCGTGTCGAGGAGGTAGAGGGGGATCCGGCCCACCTGGGCCCGCCAGGCCCGGATCCGGACGGGCCGGCCCGAGACGCGCACCTCCACCTCCACGGGCGCGCCGTCGGCGTCGCGCACCGGCCGAAGCGGCATGTTGTACACGTCGTTTTCCGGGTAGACCTCCTGTTGCCACCCGTCGTGGGTCAGGTACTGGTGGAAGTACCCCTGGCGGTACAAAAGCCCCACCCCCACGAAGGGGAGCCCCAACTCGCTTGCGCTCTTCAGGTGGTCGCCGGCCAGCACCCCGAGCCCGCCGGCATAGATGGGCAGGCACTCGTGGATGCCGAACTCCATGGAAAAGTAGGCGATCCGCGCGTCCCCGAACTCCGGGTGCGCCTGGGAGGCCCAGGTGGGCATGGTGAGGTACCGCCCCAGGGCCTGGGCCACCCGGTCCATGTGGGCCAGGAACACGGGGTCCTTCGCCAGCGTCTCGAGGCGCGCCTGGTCCACCTGCCCCAGCAGGGCCACGGGGTTGTGGCCCGCGGACGACCACAGGTCGTGGTCGATGCGGCGAAAGAGGTCCACGGCCTCGGGGTTCCACACCCACCAGAGGTTCTGGGCGATCTCCAGGAGCGGGGCGAGCCGCTCCGGAAGCCGCGGGAGCACCGAGAAGGTTCGGATCTGCATGGGATAGGTCCTTTCTCGTGAAAACGCGTCAGGGGTTCCGGCGGAGCACCAGGGCGCACCGGCTCGGCAGGTAGACCCGGATGCCCAGGTGCCCCCCCGGGAGCGGGTGGGTCAGGAACCGCTGCCCCGGGGCCACCCGGCCCGGCCCGGCGAACTGGGGCTCGTCGGTGTCCAAAACGAGGTCGTAGGCCCCCGGCGGCACCTCGACCGGGTACTCCGCCACCGACCGGGTGGGGTGGAAGTTGAACAGGAAGTAGCACCGCCCCCGGGCCCAGGCGAGCACCTTGTCCTCGGCCCGGAGCGCCAGGAGCCGGGGCTCGTCCCGGCCCAGGAACCCCTCGTCCCGGGCCAGGGCGATCATGGCCCGGTCGAACTCCCCCAGCCCGTGGTAGCGAAGATCGGGGTCGTCGGCCAGGCTCCACTGCCGGCGGGCGTGCCGGTACGACCAGGCGTTCCCCTCGCGGGGAAAGTCCACCCACTCGGGGTGGCCGAACTCGTTGCCCATGAAGGTCAGGTACCCGTGCCCGGCCGTGGCCAGGGTGGCCAGCCGGATCATCTTGTGAAGGGCCACGCCCCGTTCCACCGCCAGGTTCGCCTGCGACCGGTGCATGTGGTCGTACATGGCCGCGTCGATCAACTCGAAAATCAGGCTCTTCCCCCCCACCAGCGCCTGGTCGTGGCTCTCGGCGTAGCTCACCACCCGCTCCTCGGGCCGGCGGTTGTTGAGCTCGTGCCAGAGCCAACCCAGGTCCCAGGCCTCGTCGGGCACCTCCCGCACCAACCGGAACCAGCAGTCCGGCACCCCCATGGCCAGGCGGTAGCCGAACCCCGCCCCGCCCTGCCCCACCGGGGCGCAAAGGCCCGGCATGCCGCTCACGTCCTCGGCCACCGTGATCGCGTCGGGCCGCACCTGGTGGATCACCCGGTTCGCCAGGGCCAGATAGGCGTACGCGTCCTCGTCCACGTCCGGCCCGAAGTACTCCCCATAGGACCCGAACGCGTGGCCCAGGCCGTGGTGGAGGTAGAGCATGCTCGTGACCCCGTCGAACCGAAACCCGTCCACCCGGTACTCGTCGAGCCAGAAGCGGCAGTTCGACAACAGGAAGTGAAGAACCTCGGGCTTGCCGTAGTCGAACAGCAGCGAGTCCCACACCGGATGCTCGCCCCGGGGCCCGTCGTGGAAGTACTGGTACCGGGTGCCGTCGAACCGGCCGAGGCCCTCGTTCTCGTTTTTCACGGCATGGGAGTGCACCAGGTCCATGATCACCCGAAGCCCCAGGCGGTGGGCCTCGTCCACGAGGGATTTCAGATCCTCCGGGGTCCCGAACCGGCTCGAGGCCGCGAAAAAGCTCGACACGTGGTACCCGAACGACCCGTAGTAGGGGTGCTCGGCCACGGCCATGAGCTGCACGGTGTTGTACCCGAGACGAACGATGCGCGGCAGGACGTGGTCGCGGAACTCGGCGTAGGTGCCGATGCCCTCCCGTTCCTGGGCCATGCCCACGTGGGCCTCGTAGATGAGGGGGGCCTCCCGGGCCGGAGGGGCCTCGTGCCGCCACCGGTAGGGCTCGGCCGGGGCCCACACCTGGGCGCTGAACAGCCGGGTCTCCGGGTCCTGGACCACCCGCCGGGCCCAGGCCGGGATCCGCTCCCCCGAACCCCCGGGCCAGTACACCTTGAGCTTGTAATGCTGGCCGTGGGCGAGTCCGTCGGCCGGAAGGGTGAGTTCCCACCGGCCGTGGGCGTCGAGCCGACGGAGCCGGTAGCGTTCGTCCTCCCGCCACCCGGTGGCGTCGCCCACGAGGTAGATGGCCTCGGCCGCGGGCGCCCACTCGGCGAACCGCCAACCTTCCGGGGTCCGGTGGAGCCCGAAATACTCGTGGCCGCTCGCGAAATCGGCCAGCCGCGTCCGACCGCGGGTCAGGCGGCGCTCCCACCGGCGGATGCGCTCTCGCCGGGCCTCGATCGCGTCGCGGTAGGGCTCGAGGAGGGGGTCCCCCCAGGGAAACCGGCGAACCGCCATGGCTACCCCACCAGGGGACGGGCCAGCATCCGCTCGTAGAGCTCGATGTAGCGCCTGGCCGTCTCCGAGTGGGTGAACCGGCCGGCGGCCTCGGCCATGATCCGCCGCACCTCCCGGAACCGCACGGCGGGGGGCAGCCGGTAAAAGTCCATGGCCCGGTCGACCGCCCACCGGAGCCCCGGCGGGTCGTACACCTCGAACCGGAACCCGTTGCCTTGGCCCCGGGCCGGGTCGAGGGGCTCCACGGTGTCGTGGAGTCCACCGGTGTCGTGGACCACGGGCAGGGCGCCGTAAATCATGCCGACCATCTGGGGGAGTCCGCAGGGCTCGAACTTCGACGGCATCAGGACGAAGTCGGCCGCGGCGTACCCGAGCCGGGAGAGGTCCTCCCGGAAGGGGTGCACGGCCACCCGGCCCTGAAGCCCGTGGAAGGCGACGATGTCGGAGAACACCCGGGCGTAGGGCCCGTTGGCCACGAAGGCCACCTGTAGCCCGTCGTGCCAGTAGGCCGATACGATCTCGTAGAGCACGTGGGCCAGAAGGTCGCATCCCTTCTGCACCGGGTCGAGGCGCGAGGGCCAGAAGAAAAGCGGCACGTCGGGGTTCACCTCGAGGCCCAGGGTGCGCTGGAACGCGAGCTTGTTCTCCCGCTTCCCGTCGGGGTGGCGTTCGGGCCCGTACCGGGACACCAACGCCTCGTCCCGCACCGGGTTGTACGTGGGGTCCGGTGCGTTCAGGATGCCCTCGGCGCACCCGGCGTCGTACTTGGCGCGGATCTCCCGGCGGACGGGGTCGGGGACGAAGTCGTGCCGCCCCTCCACGATCTCCCGCAGGAACGTTGGGCTCACCGTGTTGATGAAGTGGGAGGCGAAGATCCCGCTCGTCAGGAGGTCCACCGGGATCGAGTTCCGGGTCTCCTCGTAGGACCCCGGCATCCGGACGTAGTAGAGGTTCATCCAGAACTCGGCCGCGTCGATCCCCAGGTCCTCGATCTGGGCCAGGGTGGCCTCCCGGGTGTGGATGTTGTGCACGGTGAACAGGCTCGGGATCCCGAGCCGCCGGGCGTGGGCCGGCACGAGCCCGGTCATCCAGTCGTTGCAGTGCACGAGGTCGGGCCGCACCCGGGGCAGGATGTTGTTGATCACCTCCCGCTGGAACACGAGGGCGAGCTTCAGGTTCTCGGTCTGGTAATCGCTGTACACCGAGTCCCGGTAGTAGAAGATGCGGTCCTCGGCCAGGTGGACCCGGTCCTCCGGCAGCTTGCTGAGGTACGTCCGAAGCTCCTCGCTGATGAACCGACCGATGTCGATGTGGAAGAGCTGCCGGTAGTGGGGCAGGGCCACGTGCACATCGGCCCCCAGATCGAAGAGCGCCGCCACCAGGGAGGCCGACACGTCGGCCAGTCCCCCGGCCTTGGCGGTCAGGCGGTTCGACAGGTTTCCCATGCCCTCCGGAAGATACGTGATCTCCGGGGTCACGATGAGGATCCGGGGCTTTCGCCGCCTCATCCCTCACCCCCGGGCTTGGCCGGCCCGATCATCGCAGATCCAGCACGCTGTTCAACGTGCCGAACTCGTTGGGAACCCAGTGGGGGTTCTCGGGATCTACGCACCACACCCCGTTCACGACGAACTTGTACTCGTACCGGCCGGGTTCGAGAAGCACCTGCCGGACGTACTCCCCCTGGCCGGTGCGGTCCCGCAACACGGTCTTGTCCGGGTCCCAGCCGTTGAAGGTCCCGGCCACGCAGACCCGGCTCCCGGGTTCGGCCCGAAACGAGAACCGAACCCTTCGCCGTCCCGTTTTACTCCGGGTTTTCTTTGCCATCAGCTCTTTCTCCTCCCAATGGAATGGATACCCGTGGTCCTCGGTCTTCCTCCCCGGGCGGCGGTCCTCCCCACCGGGCCGCCCCCGACGGGGGCGCAGCCCGCACCGGCGAGCCATCAACCTATCCCCTGCCGTCCAGGACCGCAAGTACCCGCACGAACTCCGAGGCGCCCCAGGCTTGGGCCCCGCAGCCCCGCTGGGCATGGGGGGCGTCGCCGTCGAGGATCTCCGGCACGTGCCCGACGCACCCCCCTTCCACCAGCCCGGCCACGGCCCCCAGGAGGGCCCGGGCCTCCCCGCGCGCCTCTTCCCCGTACACCCGCCACAGGGCCTCGGCGTAGAGCGGAAACGGCCAGGTCCAGGCCGTGCCGTTGTGGTAGGCGGGCTTTCGGGCCGTGTCCTCGGGCCCCTCGTACCGGCCCTGGTACGGGCGATGGGGGTCGCCCAGGACCCGCCCCAGGTGTTCGATCGTCAACGGCACCCCCAGCGGCCGATCCGCGAGGCTCCGGATGGCGCCGGGCACCAGGAGTTCCTGGCAGTTCTCGAGCACCCTCCGGCACCCCGTTGGCTCGTCGTAGAGCCCCAGGGTGAGGGCCAGGAGCTGGTTGGGCCGCAGGTGGTCGTCGGCCGTGGCCTCGGCCGGGGGGGTGCCCGGGGGCCCGTGGAGGCAGTCGGACAGGAACCCGAGGTCGTCCCGGAAGAAGAGGGCCCGAAACGCGTCCCGCACCCGGTCCGCCACCCCGGCCCACCGGGCGTCCCCGGTGGCCTCGGCCAGCACCCGGAGCCCCCGGTGCCACAGGGCCTGGATCTCCACCGGGTACCCCTCCCGGGGCGTGCCCGCCGGGTGGTTCGTGTCCATCCAGGTGAAATGGGCCGGGCTGAACACGAGCCCGGTGGCCGGATCGGCCCGCACCCCGTTGGGGGTGCCCGAGAGGTAGTGTTCGGCGATGGAGCGGGCCACGTCCCGGAGGGTCCGGCCCCCGCAGTCCTCGTCCCACACCGCCCCGCCCAACACCTCGGCGACCTCCCCGGCCACCACGAGGAGCCAGAGGGGGGCGTCGGACGTGTCCCGGTTCGAGGTGTCGGCGCCCCGGATCATGTTGGGGATCGTCCCCCGGTCCTCGAACCGGGCGAAGCTCAGGAGGATCTCGAGGGCTTCCTCCCCGAACCCGGCGGCCACGGCGCCCCGGAGGAAAATGAGGGTGTCCCGGCCCCAGTCCAGGAACCAGGGGTATCCCGCGATCACGGTGAGCCCCCCGTCCCGGTGGACCAAGAACGCGTCGAGGGCCGCCCGAAGAGCCGCGGGGAGCGGGACCCGGTCCCCCCGGGGACGCCGGACCCGCATCCGGGGCGCCGGGGCCGGGAACTCCCGGCCGGTCCGGATCTCGGCCTGCACCAACGCCCGCTCGCCCCCGGCCAATCGAAGCCGCAGGTATCCCGGGCTGAAGGCGTCGGAGAGGGGGTCGATGCCCCGGGAGGCCTCCCAGGGGTGGTGGATCCCGTAGATCCACTCCGGCTCGGGCACGAACTCCCCGGGCATGGCCGCCACCACGAGGCGCCGCGCCGGGTCGGGGGCGAACTCGAAGCCGGCCGGGAACGGCCGCACGGCCTTGGGCCACACCTTCTCGGGGCCGGCGTAGGCCTTGGTGTGGCCGTGGTTGGTGCGGTCCTCCACGTCGGGCCGGAGGATGAGGCGCACCGGCTCGTCGTCGGGCAGGACGTCCGGGCCCTCCCCGGCCGCCTGGCGGTGGAACTCGGCCTGCACCCGGTTCTCATCGGGGGCGATGCGCAGGACCGCGTCGAGCACGACCCGGCGGCCCATGCCGCAGGGCACCGAGAACCTCCACCGGGCCGCGCCGTCGGGATCCACGCCGAACCGCTCGGTGCACCCGGCGCCCAGGGCCTGGCTGTACCCCCGGTAGACCACCCATCCCCGCATCCGTTTCAGCATGACGTGGCGGTCCACCGGCCGGTCCGGGTCGAGGTTTCCGGCCAGCCACGCGTCGTAGAGGCTTTCCACCTCCCCCCATTCGGCCCGCACCTGGGCCATGGCCCCCCGGGCGTTCGCCAGGAGCGCGTACCGGCCCCGGATCGAAGCGCCCTCGAACCCCATCCGCACCCACGGCTCCGCCGTGCCCAGCAGGAGCACCGGCGCCTCCACCGCCTTCGCGCCCTCCGTCTCGTACACCCGCAGGGCCAGGCCGACCCCCTGGGCCTCCTCGGGCCGGATCCCGGGCACCACGACGGCGAACTGCCCCCCTCCCGGGAGCGGCAGGGAGTCCTCCCGGGCCAGGGTCCGGTCCCCCATCCGAAGGTCGGCCCGGAACCGGCTCTCCGCCGTGACGAGGAGCACGGCACCCGGGGGCACCGGCACCCGCCGCCGGGCGTCGGCCGGCCACCTCCAGCGCACCACCGGCGGCCATCTCCGGCCCGCGATCCGGGCCGAGGCCCCGGCCGGGTCCCGGCCGAGCTCCTCGGCCAGGGCGTCGAGGTCGTCGAGCACGGCGTCCTCCCGGCCGAACCACCGGGCCAGATCCAGCACCTTGGCCCGGAGCCGCTGCCGCCGCACCGGCTCGAGGAACCCCGGGGGCTCGGCTAGGGCCTGCTCCACGGCCTCCAGGTCGGCCGGGCGGGCCGTGAGGCACACGACCTGGCCGGGGTCGAGGGCGAGGCCGGGGCCGGCCGCCGTGGGCTCGGGGACCCATTCACGGCCCGTGAGGAGGTCCCGGAGGGGCGGCTCCCCCGGGGTGGCCCCGGGATCCCAGGCCACCCGGGCGGGCTCGCCCGGATTCAGGTTCGCGGCCACCAGCAGGGGGAACCGGCCGTCCCGGTCCTCGCGCCGGACCGCCAGCACGTTTCCCGGCCCGCGGGTCACGAGCTGGATTCTCGCGCCGGGCAGGAACGACGGGTGGACCTCGTGGATCGCGTGGAGCCGGGCGATCCAATCCACCAGGTTCGGCTGGGCGCCCCAAGCGAGGTCGGAGGCGCCGTGGACGTCGAGCTTCTCGGTGGCGAGCCACTCCACCCCGCAGGTGATGCCGAACGCGCCCCGGCGGCTCAGGAGCGCGGTGAGGGCGGTGCGCAGCCGGGCGAAGGCCTCGGAGGTGGCGGCGAGCCGGTTGTTGTCGTGGGTCTCGGCGTAGTGGACCAGGAGGCCTCGGGCCTGGGCGATCCGCTCGGCCTCGGGCAGATACCACTCGATCTGGCCCCGGTCGTAGTTCTGGAAAAGCTCCGAGTAGGCCCAGTCGAGCCCCGCGTCCGCGAGCAGGGCCTCGGTGGTGGCCACGGGCCCTCCCAGCCCCTCGAGCAGGAACACGGTGTCCGGGTACTCCTGGCGTACCCGGGCCACGATGTAGCGCCACACCTCCGTGGGGATCATGTACCCCGCGTCGCACCGGAACCCGTCCACCCCCTGGCGGCACCAGTACAGGAACACCCGGGCCATGTACCGCCAGAGGTCCCGGTGGGCGTAGTCGAGCTTCGAGAGGTCCTCCCAGGTGACGCCCCAGGCCCCGGGCGAGGCGAACCGCCGGGCCTCGTCCCGGGCGAACCAGTGGGGCCGGTGGATCTGGAGCCACGAGGCCCAGCCCGTGTGGTTGACGGGGATGTCTAGGAACAGCCGCCCGCCCCGGGCGTGCACCGCGTCGAGGAGCTCCCGGAACTGGTCGAGGGGGGTCGTGCGCCGGTCGAACTCCGCGAGCGCGGGATCCACGTCGAAAAAGTCCAGGGCCGCATAGGGGCTGCCGAACCGGCCCATGCGGGCGTAGGTGGTGGGCACGGGGTGGATCGGCAGGAGCTGGATGATCCGGCACCGGAGCGTGCCCAGGATGTGGTCGAGCCGGCGCGCGAGCTCCCGAAAGGTGCCGGAGGCCGGGATCACCGTGTACCCGAGGCGGTCGAGGAGAGCCTCGCAGGGCTTCGCGCCCGGGTCGGGCGGCACCGGTTTTCGGAACATGCGCACGAAGGCCGTGTACTGGCTGTTGGCGGCGAGGTTTTGGGCGGCCTCGACCTTGACCCGGAGGTTCGGACCGGGGGGCCAGCGGGGATCGCGGCGGCCACGGGGCAGGAAAAACGCCTTGGCCTCGAACACCCCCACCTCGGCCAGGGGGAGCCGGGCCACGAACCGGCCCGGGGAGGCCGGCTCCATGGGCACGTCGTGCCAGTCGCCTCCGAGCGCCGGCACCCCGTCCTCGGCCTCGGCCACGATCTCGGCCCGGCGAACCCCGGCCCGGCCGAGATTCGTGCGGACGTATGCCGCCCCCTCCGAGGGGGGGGCGACGGACAGGGTCAGCGTCAGGAGATCCCCCCGAAAGGCGAGGAGCGAGGTCCCGGGTTCCGGGGACTGGGAGAGGACCATGGGGCTTCCTTTGAAGGGGAGGGGCGAACAGGCTCACATGGAGAACCCCGGCAGCCCGCGCTGCCGGGGTTCTCGGGGTGTCCGGGTCGGCCGCGGCCGCAAGGCCGCCGGGGCCGGATCAACGCGTCGTCATCTCCCTTGGAAACGTGAGGGTTGTCGCAGCGCCCCGGCCGCGCCTGGGTCCGGGTTCGATCCTCCGACCCGCTGACCCGGAGCCGGGCCGCCTCCGGACGAGTCTCAGCGTATCGCCTGGTTCCGAGGTGTCAACCTCCCTTACCACCCCAATGTGGCCTGGACCACGTGGCGCCGGTCGGCCCGTTCGCCCGCCGCCGGGCCGATCTCCTCGGCGTAGGTGGCGTAGTCGATCCGGAGGACCCAGAGGTCGAGCGTCGCCCCGAAGGAGCCGTACCCCTGGTAGAGTCCCGCCCGGAACGACAGGGCCTTGGGCAGCCGGGCCTCGAGACCGAAATGGAGCCGCTTGTACACGTCGTCGTCCGTCCCCAGCTCGGTGGTCACGTCCACCCAGTCGGCGGCGCCCACGAGGGTGAGCCACGAGAACGCGTGCTCCACCGAAACCCCCAGGTTGATCTGCTGGGGGAGCTCCCCTTCGTATCGCCGCAGCCCGCGAGGAACACGAGGCTCGCCGCAACCGCCAGACTCCCCCTCCACCACTTCGCCAGTTCCATACTGCCCTCCTCGGTACGGGTTGGATGCCCCTGCCACTGGAACAACAACGTTTTACCTATTCGGGAGGAGACTTCCAAGACTTTAGCCGCCAAGACTCGGATTGTTCCGGCACCCCAGGGTGGGTATCATCCCGGAACCCCCACCGGTTCCGGGGACCAGCGGACGGAGCGGGGGGACTGAACTCTGCCCGATGAATTCCGATTGCGGAAACGGAAGTAGCTCCCGCAGGCCGGCGAGACGGCACCGCCGAAATCCTGGCAGTCTTCCGCCGTCCGGCCGCCTGACCGCTCAGCCGCCTAGCCGACATGGGAGGAACCCCCCTTGGGTCACCCGCGAAGCCGCTTCCGCATCGTGTACGAGGATCCCCACCTTCTGGTGGTTGACAAGCCGGCCGGGCTTCTGACGGTGCCGGTGCCCGGAACCCGGGCCCGGAACCTCCAGGACCTCCTGAACCGGTACCTGGAATCCCAAAAGCGAACCGCCCGGGCCGCCCACCGGATCGACCGGTACACGACGGGGCTCGTGGTGTTCGCCAAGGGCCGCCGGGCCTGGGAGGGGCTCGTGGCCCAGTTCCGGGCCCACAGCCCGGAGCGGGTGTACCTGGCCGTGGTCCGGGGCCGGCTCGAGGACGACGCCGGCACCTTGCGCCACCGGCTTGAGCTCACCCGCGACGGGTTCCGGCAGCGCGTGGTCGAGCGGGGTGGAACGTTGGCCGTGACCCACTACCGGGTGCTCGAGCGGTTCGCCGACGCCACCCTGGTGGAGGTCCGGCTCGAGACCGGGCTCAAGAATCAGATCCGGGTCCAGTTCCGGGCCGCCGGCCACCCGCTCGTGGGCGACCGCCACTACGCCTGGGAGGAGGAGGGCCGAACCCGCCTCGGGCGCCAAGCCCTCCACGCCTGGAAGCTCGGGTTCGCCCATCCCGTTACGGGGAAACCCCTCCGGTTCGAGAGCGTCCTGCCCCGGGACCTGGAAGCCCTGCTTCGCCGGCTCCGGGCCGGCCGGGAGGGTACCCCGAGCCCCTGATGGGAACCCCCGGCCACCCGCCGGTCCGTCGGTCCATCCGAGGAGGGGAATCCGAGAGTCTCGCTTACCGCCGATTCGGCGCGGACCCCTCCCCGATCCCGACGCCATAACGCAACGGTACCGTTCACGATTTACGATTTACGATTCACGGCTTTTCCGGAGACCTTCCCATGGTGAACCCGCTGACGCCGGCGGCCCTGCGTCGCCGAATCGACCCTTCGCAACTGCCCTTCGAGACCACGGCCGAGCTTCCGCCCCGCCGGCGACCCCTGGGCCAGGAGCGCGCCGTGCGGGCCCTCGAGTTCGGGCTCGAGATGGAAAGCCCCGGGTACAACATCTTCGTGCTGGGCCCGCCCGGCGCCGGCAAACGGACGACCGCCCTCGCCCTGGTGGAGGAGGTGGCCCGGGCCCGCCCGGCGCCCGGCGACTGGGTGTACGTGTACAACTTCGCCGACGAGGAAAAACCCCGGGCCATCGAGCTCCCGGCCGGCATGGGCGAGGAATTCCGCGCCGACATGGAGCGGCTGGTCCAGGCGCTTCGGACCGAGATCCCGAAGGCCCTGGGGGGCGAGGCCTACGAGAAGGAGAAGGCGGCCATCGCCAAGCGTGCCCAAGAGGAGAAGGCCAAAGCCTTCCGGGAACTCGAGGCGGTGGCCAACGAACGCGGCTTCCTGGTGCAGCGAAGCGCCGAGGGGCTTGCCCTCGTCTACACCCACGAGGGCTCCCCCGTGAGCCAGGAGGACTTCGAGCGGCTTCCCGAGGAGGAACAGCGGGCGGTACGCGAAGCCCGGGAGGTGCTCCAGGCGAAGCTCCGGGAGACGGTGGAGCGGGTGAAAGAGATCGACCGCAGGGCCAAGGCCGATCTGGAGGCGTTGGAGAAGCGGGTGGCGCTTGCGGCCGTGGGCCACGAGATCGAGGCGCTGCTCGAGAAATACAAGGCTCACACCGGGGTGGTGGAGCACCTCAAGGCCGTGGAGGCCGACGTGGTGGAGAACCTCGACGAGTTTCGCTCCGGCGGGCAGGAGGGAGGGGGGCTCCCGTTCCCGTTTCGGGCGCCCGGCATCGAGGCCCGGGTGAAGCGCTACCAGGTCAACGTGCTCGTGAACAACCGGGACCTCGAGCACGCCCCGGTGGTGTACGAGTCGAACCCGACGTATCACAATCTGGTTGGCCGCATCGAGCACTACGTGCAACTCGGGGCCTTCGTCACCGACTTCACCCTGATCAAGGCCGGGGCGTTCCACCGGGCGAACGGCGGCTACCTCGTGCTCGACGTGCGCGACGTGCTCCTCAACCCCTTCGCCTACGACGCCCTCAAGCGGGTGCTCAAGGACGGCCGGATCCGGATCGAGGAGATCGGGGAGCAGTTTCGGCTCATCTCCACCACCACCCTGAAGCCCGAGCCCATCCCGGCCCGGCTCAAGGTGGTACTCCTGGGTACCCCCTGGATCTATTACCTGCTCCAGCGCTACGACGAGGACTTCCTCAAGCTCTTCAAGGTCAAGGGCGAGTTCAGCGAGGACATGGAGCTCAACGAGGACAACCTGATGGCCTACGCCTTCCTGGTGGCGAGCCACGCCAACGAGGAGGGGCTCCTGCCGTTTCGCCGGGAGGCCGTGGCCCGGGTGGCCGAGCACGGGCTTCGGCTGGCCGAGCACCAGTCCCGCATGGCCACCCATTACCTGGAGATCACCGACCTCGTGCGCGAGGCCCACCACTGGGCGCGCAAGGACGGCGCCGAGGCCGTGGGCGCCGAGCACGTGGACCGGGCGATTCGGGAAAAGGTGTACCGCTCGAACTACCTGGAGGAGTGGATCGGTCGGCTCATCGCCGAGGGCACCCTGATCGTGGACACCCGGGGCACGGCCGTGGGCCAGGTGAACGGGCTTTCCGTGTACGACCTGGGCGACTACTCGTTCGGGAAACCCTCGCGGGTCACGGCCAAGATCTTCCTGGGCCGGGAGGGTCTCGTGAACATAGAGCGCGAAAGTGAACTGGGGGGCCGCATCCACAACAAGGGGGTCCTGATCCTCCAGGGCTTTTTCGGGTCGCGCTACGCCCGGCGGTTCCCGATCTCGTTCGCGGCGAGCCTGTGTTTCGAGCAGTCCTACGCCGGGGTGGACGGCGACAGCGCAAGCTCCGCCGAGCTGTTTGCGCTCATCTCGGCCCTGGCCGAGATCCCGCTGCGCCAGGACCTGGCCGTGACCGGCTCGGTGAGCCAGCAGGGCCAGATCCAGGCCGTGGGCGGCATCAACGAGAAGATCGAGGGGTTCTACCGGACCTGCAAGGTCAAGGGCCTCACCGGCACCCAGGGGGTCATCATCCCCAAGGCCAACGTGCCCCACCTGATGCTCGACCCCGAGGTGGTGGAGGCCGTGGAACGGGGCCGGTTCCACATCTACCCCATCGAGACCGTGGACGAGGGCCTCGAGCTCCTCACGGGCCTACCGGCCGGGGAACTGACCCCCTACGGCACGTACCCCGACGGCACCGTGAACGGGAAGGTCATGCGAAAGCTCGAGCGGCTCGCGGCCCTGTGGCGGAAGATCCACAACGGCGAGGAAACGTGACCGGGGGCCGAAGGCGCTCGGGAGCCGCGGTCCGGCCAAGAACCCGGGCGCCGAGAGGGCGCGGGTCGGGACGGACCGCCGTTTTCCTCGCGTTCTTCCTCGTCCTGGGGTCGGCGCCGGGCCGCGCCGCGCCGCCCGTACCGTTTCCCGGCGTGAACCGCTCCCCCCTGAGCGGGCTCTTCGCCCCCTTGCCCGCCCAGCCCCCGACCGTGCCCTCGCCCGGGGCCCCCCGGTTCCGGGTGGGGGTCGAGGCGGCAAGCCAGTTCAACGAAAACCGGGCCGGCGGCGAGTCCGTGTCGTTCGACGGGGAGACCCAGGGCCTGCGGCTGGCGGCGGCCCTGGGACTCCCGGGAGGCTGGGAACTGGGCGGCGAGATCTCGGCCCTGGGCCACAACGGCGGGGTGTTCGACGCCTTCATCGAGGGCTGGCACCGGGCGTTCCACCTCCCCCAAGGCGGCCGCGACGAGGCCCCCCACGGCCGGCTCGCCTTCACCTACCGGCAGGAGGAAACGGAACGGATAGGTCTCGACCGCTCCACCTGGGGCCTCGGGGATGTGCTCGTCTGGGGCGGGCGTCAACTGGGCCCCCGGGCCGCCGCCCGGGGATGGCTGAAGCTTCCCGCGGGAAGGCCGGAGGGCCTCCTGGGCGGGGGCACGGTGCAGGCGGGCCTCCGCCTCGACGCCGGTGGGGAGTTGCCGCGACTCCGGGCCGGGTGGTACGCCGGCCTGGCGGCCTGGGGGGCCGGCCGGGGCGACGTGCTCCCCGACCGGCGGCGGCGCTGGCAGGCCGGGGCCACGGCGGGCCTGGAGTGGTCGCCCCGGGAGCCCGTGGTCCTGCGGGCCCAACTCGATGCGGCCACCCCGGCGTTCCGGAGCGACGCCCGCCCGCTGGGTTCCCCGGCTCTCCAACTCTGGACCGGGGGCTCCCTTCGGCTTTCGGACGTCGCGTGGCTCGACCTGGCGGTGGGGGAGGACGTGGCCGTGGACACCGCCCCCGACGTCACGTTCCTGGCGTGGGTGCGGTGGAGCCCCTGAGAACCTCCCGGGCCCAGGGAAGCTCGTCCACCAGGGGGGCGGCAAAGGCCTCCTTCGGGCGGTTGAAGTAGCCGAGCTCCAGGTGGGGGAACCGGCGCTTCAGCCGCCGAGCCAGGGGAAAGAGCCCGATCCCGTCGTCCCGCCGCCGCAGCCGGGCGGGCAGGTGGTCGAGGTAGAGCCGGGGATCGAGGGAGAGGTTTCGCAGGTGCACCATGTGGAGCCCGGTCTCCTCGATCAGCCGCTCCAGGGCCTCCACCTCCTCGGGCAGGTCGGTCACCCCGGGGAACACGAGGAGATTGAGCGCCGTGTAGAGCCCCTCCTCCACGGCGATCCGCACGGCCTCCCGCACGTCCTCGAACCGGAACCGGCGGGGCCGGTAGTAGGCGTGGTAGGTCTCGGGCACGGCGGAATTGAGGCTGATCCGCACCGAGTCGAGCCCGGAGCGGGCCACGGCCCGCAGGGCCTCGGGCCGGCTGCCGTTCGTGTTGAGGTGGATCGTGCCCCGGTCGGTCTCGGACCGAAACGCCCCCACCGCCTCGGCGATCCGGTCGGCCACGGTGAGGGGCTCCCCCTCGCACCCCTGGCCGAAGCTCACGATGCCCCGGTCCACCCGCTCCAGGTGGGGCACCGCCACCTCGCACAGCTCCCGCACCGTGGGCACAAACCGGATCCGCTCCTGGCTCGCCGGGCAGCAGTCGGCCGGTTGGAGGCTGATGCACCCCACGCACCGGGCGTTACAGGAGGGCGCCGTGGGGAGCGGCGCCTCCCACCGCTCCATGAACAGGTTCTTCGCGGCGAAGCAGTGGTACTCCAGGGCGCACCGGGCCAGGTGGCGCACCAGGCGGTTTCGGCCCTCCCGGGCCACCCGGGCCTCGACCCGGGGCGCGATCTCCCGGTCGTCGTAGTGGCGGGTCTCCGAGTGGGTCATGGGGTCCACCCGGAACGCCGCGGCCACCATGCGGCCGTCCTTCCATCCCACCGCGGCGTAGGCCCAGAGCGGCAGGTACCGGTGGCACCCGAACCGGGGCGCCCGGCCCCGGGGGTAGGCCACGGCCGGAAGCCGGGTGCGGGTGTACCCGGCCTGGAGCATGGCGGCCACGGCCCGGTACCGGCGGAGCACCCGGGGGCGGCCCGCCTCGGGGTCCCAGCCCACGGCCTGGGTGCCCGGGAGGAAAAACACCTTCGTGCCCTCGGGCACCGGCACGAGCTCCTCGTCCGGCACCGGCCCCCACCGGTCCCCGGACTGGCCGGCGAGCGCCAGCCCCGGCCACTCCACGATCCGGCCCTCGTTATCCGCCACTAAAAGCCTTGCGTGCGCCACCGCTTCCGTTTCTCCCCTCGTGATACCAAGTTGCGTTCAAACAGACACCCATCCCGGGGGCCCGGCAAGGGGCCTGGTTCCGGCCGTGCGTAAGTGCGGCATCCGGCCACTGTAGGAGCCACGCCAGGCGCACCACCAGACCCCTTACCGGGCCGAATCCGGAAACGGTAGTTTTGAACGCAACTTGGTATGAAACCTGAATCCGAACCGGCCGGCCCCGCTGCCGGCCGAGCATTGTAGCGGGCCGGGCAGCGGATGTCTCGCTTCGGGGTGGCGCCGGGGAAACCGGCTACGCGGCCGCCACCGGCCCCGGGCACCAGGGATCCCGGTCGCCGAACGGATCGCGGCCGGCGCCGCTTGCGCTTGCCAGGCACCCCCCGCACACCGGACGCACGGCGCAACCCCGGCACGCGGCCGGCCCCGCGCGGTAGCGGGCCGCGAGGGGGGAGTCGTAGATCTCCGAGAGGGACTGGGTGGTGAGGTTGCCGATGGGGGACGGGAACTTCCGGCAGGCGTGGACCTCGCCGTCGGGCAGGAGACTCACGAAGTTGAACGCCGCCCCGCACCCGAACCCGGTGCACCCCCCGAATACCGGTTCGCCGGCCTCGGCCAAGACCCGGTTGAACAGGTTGTCCTTGAGCCCCAGGATCGGGAGATCGGCCGCGGCGGCCCGGTACTCCCGCAAGAAATCCCGGTACCGCTCCGGTTCCACCACCCCCAGGGTGGCCCCTTCACCCACCGGCGAGAGCCGGTTGAAGTGGAACCGGTCCGCACGTCCCTGGAGCGCCTCGGCCAGGGGAAGAACCTGATCCACGTTGTCCCGGGTCAGGGTGAGCATGACCATGGAGAACACGCCCCGTTCCCGGAGCACGTCCAAGAAGGCCAGGGTGCGGCGGAAATGCCCGGGTCCCCGGATCTCGTCGTTGTGGGGTTCGAGCCCCTCCAGGCTCACCTGGAACACCTCGGGAACCCGGATCGCGCAGATCACATCGATCTCGTTGGGGCCTGAGGGGTTCCCGAGAATCGCGAGGTCGAACCCGCGGTCCGCGGCTTCCCGGTAGATCTCCGGGAAGCGGGGGTGAAGCAACGGGTTCCCGCCGGTGAAGGTCACCTGTCCCCGGACCCGGCGCTCCCGGCAGAAGCGGTCGAGTTCGTCCAGCACCCGCACCGCCTCTCGGAGGTCCGGCGCCCGCCTTGGGCTGCGGTCGTAGCAGTGCTTGCAGCGCAGGTCGCAGGTCTGGGTGAGGTGCCACTGGAGCGTGAACGCGTGGGCGGTCCAGTACGGCTCCCATCCCTTGGGCCCGATCCCGAACGCCTCGGGGTCCCTGCCAAGCAGTGGGGCCGGCCCCAGCACGAGGTCCTCGTCCCGGGCCCGCCACAGCGCCCGCTCGATCCGCCCCTGCGGCACCCCGGCCTCGAGCGCGGCCCGTTCCGGGGAGATCCCCTCGGCCACGAGCTTGAGGGCCAGAAGGTCCTCCGGTCCGGCCGGCCGCGACACCACCTCGCCCGATCCCCGGCGCCACACCAACACCCACTCCTCCCCCGGTTCCGGCGGCCCCGGCTGCCCGTCCCCGTTGAGGTGATCCGTGAGCCCCCGCCAGCCCAACCGAAGGAGCGAAAGGGTCGGGTTCGGCGCGAGATCCTCCCCTACCGGGGCCGAAGGCTCGACCCGCGCCGCCCGGTACCGGGCCCATTCCAGCCGGGCCAAGTTCGGCGCGTGGGGCGGCGCGCCGTCCAGGCCCTGGAGCCGCCGGAGCGCCTCCTCCGGGTCCCAGCCGGGCGAGGGCCGCTCCGGCAGGTCCGCCACCCACCGCCCCCAAACCAACGGCGACAACGCCGACCACACCGCCGGGAACACGGACTCCCAGCTCCGCACCTTCGGCCCGTTCATCTTTCTCCCGTCCGTCCCATAAGACCACGGGGGGCCGGCCCGGCGCCGGGCGAAGCGTCCGGAGTCGGCCCCCCTGTCTTGCCTCTCGCGTCTCGGTGTTCCGGGTGACCCCTGGCAGCGCAGACCGCGCTACTGCTTCTTGGAACCCGTTCAGGATCCCTGACCACCCGGTTTCTGGGCATCCTTGGCGCTCCCGGCGCCGTCTTTGGAGCCCGTTCAGCCGGTGCTACCTGCACCGGTTTTCTGCCCGGTTCAACTGCCGTGGGCCTTGCCGGCGCAGCCCGTGAGTCCGGCCGTGGTGCCGGCCACGAGGCCCGCCACCGTGAACCCCGCCAGGAGCTTCTTGAGAAGGGTGCGGTCCATCCGATCACCTCCTTTCGTGTGCCCGCGCCGATCCGGCCCGCCCTCGCCGCACCGGTGCGGAACAGGATCCCCGGTGAAAGGCGCCCATTGCGAACGTCGATGCACGTGGAGCCTTTCATCGGGTTTGGCGATCCAGAATACCGGAACCGATCTGACTGGCAAGGAGAAGGAAACGCCACCCTCCTCCCCCCGGGAGATCCCGTCCGGTCGGGACCGTCCGCACGCCCCTTCTGGTTGCCCAAACAGCACGAAACCCTCCCCCCGTAACCGGAGGAGAGGGTTTCGATGTCGCTCCCCGGATGGCACCCGGCCCGGGGGCCAGGGCGCCGCGCTACCGGGGGCCCAGGGTCTTGTCGAGGAGGGTTTCCGCCGCGCTGTAGGGGTCGAGGCGGCGGGCCCGGAGCTCGGAGAGCATCTGGGCGTACTCGTCGGTGCCCTCCACCGCCCCGAAGATCCGCTCGGCGGCGAGCTCCTTGACAAGCTCCCGGAAGAAGTGCATCTGGCGCTTTGCCTTGCGTTCGGCCAGCTTCCCCGTCTGCTCCTGGTGCTCCCGGTGGGCGAAGAAGGCGTCCACCACCTCGGCGATGCCCTCGTTCTTCACGGCGACGGTCTTCAAGACCGGGGGCCTCCAAGCGTCTTCGTCGTGGGCCGTACGCATTTCCAGCATGATGGAGAGCTGTTTGACCACCTCGTCGGCGCCCGGCCGGTCGGCCTTGTTCACGATGAACAGGTCCCCGATCTCCAGGATGCCCGCCTTCATGGCCTGGATGTCGTCGCCCATGCCCGGCAGGCACACCACGGCGGTGGAGTGGGCCATGTCCACGATCTCCACCTCGTCCTGGCCCACGCCCACGGTCTCGATCAGGATCACGTCGTAGCCCATGGCGTCGAGCACCAGGACGGCCTCTCCGGTGGCCCGGCTCAGCCCCCCCAGGTGGCCCCGGGTCGCCATGGAGCGAACGAACACCCCCGGGTCGGTGGCGTGGCGCTGCATCCGCACCCGGTCGCCCAGGATCGCACCCCCGCTGAACGGGCTCGAGGGGTCCACGGCCACCACCCCCACCTTGAGGTCCCGGCGCCGGAACTCGGCGATGATCCGGTCCACCAGGGTGGACTTGCCCGCGCCCGGCGGGCCGGTGATTCCCAGGATGAACGCCCGCCCGGTGTGGGGGTAGAGGGCCTTCAGGCACTCGACGCCCTGGGGATCCCCCTCCTCCAGGAGCCGGATCAGCCGCGCCCCGGCCAGTTGGTTGCCCTTCAGGGCCTCTTCCACGTAGTTCATGGTGTGATGTCCTTCGGATCGCTGGAACACTAGAAGGCGAGAACGCGGGGAGCCGCCCGCTTCTTACCCCACGTGTTCCTTGAGGAACTTGGTCACGGCCTCCAGCGGCGTCCCGGGCCGAAACAGGGCCTTCACGCCGGTGGCCAGAAGCGGCGGGATGTCATCCTCGGGGATCGTACCTCCGCCGAACACCACCACGTCCTCCATGCCCCGCTCCTTCAGAAGCCGCATCACCTCGGGGAACACGTAGTTGTGGGAGCCCGAGAGCACCGAGATCCCGATGGCGTCCACGGCCTCCTGCAGGGCGGCGTTCACGATCTGTTCGGGGCTTTGGTGGAGCCCCGTGTAGATCACCTCGTACCCGTTTTCCTGGAGATACCGGGCCACCACCTTGGCCCCCCGGTCGTGGCCGTCGAGGCCCGGTTTGGCAATGAGCACCCGCACCTTTTTCTGCTTCATCGTCGTCCTCCGTCCGGCGATTTATGCTGGAACGCTGGAAGGCGGGGAGGCTGGGAAGCCGCAATCCTCTGCGATTCCAGCGTTGTTTACCCTTTTTCTCCGTGGGAGCCCCTTCGGAGCCGCTCCACGCGTTGGGACAGCCGATGAGGCCGAGATCACGAAGGATTTTGGCGTCCTAGCCTCCCAGCCTCCCAGCGTCCTAGCAGGAAGTTAACTGGAAGGGCGCTCCCACACCTCGGAACCCGCCCCCTCCGTATCCTCCGCGTTCCTGAGCTCCCCAACGGCCCAGCGGGATTCGGACAACGCCGGTGGCCGCCGTTTGCGTTCCGAACTCCGGTTTTTAGAACACCGCCGGGTCCTCGTAGGCCCCGAACACGTCCACCAGGGCGTCGCAGATCTCTCCGAGCAGCGCGTACTCCCGCACCGCCTCCAGAATGGGGTACATCAGGTTGTCCCCGCCCCGAGCGGCGTCGCGGATCTCCTGGAGGTAGCGCTCCACCTTGGCGTTGTCGCGGTTGCGCTTCGTGTCCTCGATCCGGGCGATCTGGGCCTTCTCGACGGCGTCGTCGATCTTCAGGATCGGGATCGGCTTTTCCTCCTTCATCTGGAACTTGTTCACGCCCACGATGATCTTGCGGCCCTCCTCCACGGCCTTCTGGAACTCCATGGAGGCCCGCATGATCTCATCCTGGGGATAGCCCTGCTCCACGGCCGTGATCATCCCCCCGAGCTCGTCGATTTTGCGGATGTACTCCTCGGCCTGGCGCTCCATCTCGTTGGTGAGGGCCTCCACGAAGTAGGACCCGGCCAGGGGGTCGATGGTGTTCGCCACCCCGGTCTCGTGGGCGATGATCTGCTGGGTCCGCAGGGCCACCGTGACCGCCTCCTCCGTGGGCAGGGCCTCGGCCTCGTCGAAGGAGTTGGTATGGAGGCTCTGGGTCCCCCCCAGCACCGCGGAAAGCGCCTCGAAGGCCGTGCGCACGATGTTGTTGAGCGGCTGCTGGGCCGTGAGGCTCACCCCGGCCGTCTGGGTGTGGAACCGCATCCACATGGCCTTGGGGTTCGTGGCGCCGAACCGCTCCTTCATGATGCGGGCCCACATCCGCCGGGCCGCCCGGAATTTCGCGATCTCCTCGAAAAAGTCCATGTGGGCGTCGAAGAAGAAGCTCAGCATCGGCCCAAAGGCGTTGACGTCGAGGCCCCGCTCCACGGCGGCCTGCACGTAGGCGATGCCGTCGGCCAGGGTGAACGCGAGCTCCTGCTGGGCCGTGCTGCCGGCCTCCCGGATGTGGTAGCCCGAGATCGAGACCGGGTGCCACTTGGGCACGTGCTTCATGCAGAACTCCATGGTGTCCACCAGGAGCCGCACGCTCTCCCGCGGGGGCCAGATGAACGACTTCTGGGCGAAGAACTCCTTCAGGGGGTCGTTCTGGACCGTGCCGCCCACCTTGTCCCAGCTCACCCCCTGCTTCTCGGCCACCACCAGGTACATGGCCAGGAGCACGGGGGCCGGGTGGTTGATGGTCATGGAGGTGGTGACCTGGTCCAGGGGGATCCCGTCAAAGAGGATCTCCATGTCGCGCAGGCTGTCGATGGCCACCCCGCATTTGCCCACCTCGCCCCGGGCCAGGGGGTGGTCGGAGTTCACGCCCTTGAGGGTGGGGTAGTGGAACGCCACCGAGAGCCCGGTCTGGCCGTTCTCCAGCAGGAACTTGTAGCGCTGGTTCGTCTCCTCGGCCGTGCCGAACCCGGAGAACTGGCGCATGGTCCAGAGCCGGCCCCGGTACATGGTGGGCTGCACGCCCCGGGTGAACGGGTACTCGCCCGGGTAGCCCAGGTCCTTCAGGTACTCGAAGTCCGGCACGTCGGCCGGGGTGTAGAGCCGCCGGATCGGGATCTCCGAGAGGCTCCGGAACTCCTCGTACCGCTCGGGCCACCGGGCCGTGGCCTCGGCCACCTTCTGGGCCCACCGCTCGTTTTCCTTCCGGATCGCATCGAGGTTCTGGTTGTCCGCCATCGCAACAACTCCTTAGGGTTTGTCTTCTAGCTGGAACGCCGGAAGGCTGGAACGCGGGAGCGCTCCGACACCTCCTGGCCCCAGCCTTGTGCCCATACCCGTGAAACCGTGGTCAACCGCCAGGCCGGCCCCACTCAGGCAGGCTGCCCCCCACAGCGGCCCGTGCCCGCCCAGCCGCCCAGCCGCCTAGCTGTTTCGCTTCCCAGCTTCCCAGCTTCCCAGCTTCCCAGCCTCCTAGCCTCCTAGCCGACTCACGCCAACAGCTGCCGCGAGATCACCAGGCGCTGGATCTCGCTCGTGCCCTCATAGAGGGTGAGCGCCATGGCGTCCCGGAGGTAGCGCTCCACCGGGTACTCCCGCACGTACCCGTAGCCGCCGTGGATCTGGATGGCCTCCCGGGCCACCCGCTGGGCCATCTCGGTGGCGTACACCTTGGCCATGCTGGCCTCCTGGGTGTAGGGCTTTCCGAGTTCCTTCTTGTGGGCGGCCCGCAGGGTGAGCATCCGGGCGGCGTCGAACTGGGTGGCCATGTCGGCCAGCTTGAACTGGATCGCCTGGAAGTCGGCGATGGGCCGGCCGAACTGGCGGCGGTCCTTGGCGTAGGCCGTGGCCGACTCCAGGGCCGCCTGGGCGAGCCCGCAGGCGTTGGAGGCGATGCCGATGCGGCCCCCGTCCAGGCTCGCCAGCATGATCTTGAACCCGTCGCCCTCCCGGCCCAGGAGGTTTTCCGCAGGCACCCGGCAGTCCTCGAAGACGAGTTGCACCGTGTCGGAGGCCCGCTGGCCCATCTTCTCCTCCTTGCGGGCCACCTTCATGCCCGGGGTGCCCTGCTCCACCAGGAACACGCTGATGCCGCGCTTGCCGGCCTCCCGGTCGGTCTTAGCCGCCACCATCACGACCCCGGCGTAGGACCCCGAGGTGATGAACACCTTGGTTCCGTTGATCACGTAGGAGTCGCCGTCGCGCTCGGCCGTGGCTCGCAGGCTCCCGGCGTCGGACCCGGCGTTGGGCTCGGTGAGGGCGAACGCGCCGGCCACGTATTCCCCGGAGGCGATCTTGGGGATGTACCGGGCGTGCTGCTCCGGGGTGCCGAACCGGTAGATCGCCTCGCACACCATGTTGGTGACCGAGGTGGTGACGGCGTGGCTCATGCACCCCCGGGCGATCTCCGTGAGGGCCAGGGAGTAGGCCACGGCGCCCATGCCCGTGCCGCCGGCCTCGGCCGGCACCAGCATGCTCATGAGCCCGAGCTCGGCCATCTTCCTCAGGGTGTCCGCCGGGAACCGCTCGGTGCGGTCGAGCTCGTCGGCGATGGGCTTGAGCTCGTTCTCGGCGAACCGGCGGACCATGTCCTGGATCATCTTCTGTTCTTCGGTCAGTGCGAACTCCATGGCGTCTCCGTGTGTAAGGCTGGAAAGCTAGGAGGCTGGAAGGCCGGAAGGCCATTCCCCACGGGACTTCGGTGTTTCGCCCCAGGGGAGCGGACAACGGGCCCGAAGGTGGACCGCCCCGCTACCCTTGCGCCCCAGGCCTCCCACTTTACGTCAACTGGAACTTGGTGCCGGAGAAAACCGCCCCTGGGGGGCGGCGGGGGAGATCGGCTACAGGACCTCTGCCCCCGGTTCGGCCAGGTGCTGGTAGTGGCAGCGCCGGCAGTTGTCCTTGTTCCGGTCCTTGCGGTGGCAGTCGCCCGTAAAGCACCCGTACATCCGGGGCCGCCAGGTGGGCACCTCGGCCTTGTCGTGGGCGATGGTCCGATGGCAGTCGAGGCACCCCAGATCGAGCGGATTCCCCTGGGGGTCGGTCTTGGCCAGATGCACCTTGTGGTTGACCCGGATGAGTTTCCGGTTCTCCTCGGTTTTCGACCGGATGTCGGTGTGGCAGCCCTCGCACCGGGCCTCCACCCTCTCGTCGAACGCCGCGTACCCCTCAGGGATCAGCCGGTCGCGCACGTACCCGAAGACGTTGGCCGACTCCGGGAGCTCCGGGTGCTGGGCATGGCATTCGTAGCAGGTGACTCGTTCGGCCGGGTGCCCCTGGCTCTCGTGCCACAGCTCCGTGAGCACCGGGTGGCAGGTGGCGCACCGGTTCGGGGACGTGTTCACCCACCGGGCCCCGGCCACGAACAGGCCCAACCCCACGAGGACGACCACCGCGAGGAACCCGGCCCATCCGCCGGCGGTCATGTTCTTGGCTCGAGCGATCAACCAACCCATGGTCGTTCTCCCCATGTCTCCTGCCGCCGCCGCGTCAGGCGCGGCTCACCGAAACCCGCAGGGCCTTCCAGGCCTGCGCCCCGTGCCGGTCCGTGCGAAACGGCGCCACCTGGGCCACCGAGACCCCGGGCCCGTGGTCCCGCCACCATCCCGCCTCCAGGGCTTCCTCGTGGCCGAACCCCCAGGAGAGCGCCGCCGCCCGGGGATGGAGCCCCTGGGCCAGCCGCACCCTGACCCGCGCCTCGCCCACCTCGGTGCGCACCCGGGCCCAGTCCCCCTCCGAAAGCCCCAGGGCCCGGGCGGCCTCCGGGTGGAGCCACAAGGGGTTTTCGTGCCGGATCTCCCGGCCCCGGGCCGAAACGGGAAACGACGGATCGAGCTCGGGAGGCCGGGTCACCACCAAGGCGAAGTCCCCCCCCTCCAGGCGTTTGAGATCCGTCGGCATGCGATGGGCCAGCCGGCCCGCCACCTCGAGCACCCCCGACGCGGTGGGAAATCCGTTCTCCCGGGCCCAGGGGTACCCGGCCCTTCGGGCGCGCCAAACCCCGGTGCCCGCGAGCGCCGTGTATCCCCCGTCGGCCGCGAGCGGGGGAAGGGTGTCGCAGAGGTAGTGCACGTACGCCCCCGTGTCGGGATAGGGGAACGACTCGGCGAACCCCTCGTCCACCCTGCGGCCCACGGCCAGGAGCACGTCCCCGAGTTGCCGCGCGTCGCCCACGGGAGCGTTGGGCGGGCCTTCAAAGAGCCCCTCCAGGGGCGCGTCCGGCCGGCGCAGCCACCGGGGTTCCGGCGGGGTCCGGGGCACCGGTTGCTGGAGCAGCACCCAGGCCTTCCCCTCGGCGTCGTACCCCCCCACCAGGTTCCAGAGCTCGAGATCGGTGGGAGCCGGGAGCACCAGGTCGGCCACCCGCGCCGTCTCCGTGAGGTGGGTGTCGAAGGCCACCACGAGCCCGATTCGGTCCTCCTCGGTGAACGCGCGGCGCACCGAGCGGCTCCGGGGGGCCTCGTACACCGGGTTCGAGCGGTACGCCAGGTACAGGCTCGCTCCCTCGTTCCCGGCCAGGAGATCCTTGATCGCCCGGGTCCGGGGTGCGGTGGGCTCGAACCCGGGAAGCCACCGCAGCGGGTGGGCGAGCCGCAGACCCGCGGCCTCGGGGTCTCCCTGGGTCGCGTTCAACACCGCGGCCGCGGCCTCCAAGGCCTCGGCCTCGGGGTTCCCGGCCGCGTCCACCCAGGCAAGCGAGGGCGCCCCGGCCCGGAACTCCCGGGCGAGCCGCACGAGGCTCAGGGCCGAGAGCCCCGAGGCGGCCTCCACCAGATCCACGGAGTAGGGCACCAGGGCCTCGAGCACCTTCTCGGGCGCAAGCCCCACCCACCGGCCGAAGGCCTCGGCGTCGAACGCGCCCTGGGTGAGGAGCACCCGCAGGATTCCCAGAACCACCAGGGTCTCCGAGCCCGGCCGGATCGGGATCCACTCGTCGGCCACGCTCCCGGTGGCCCCCTCGTAGGAGCTTAGGCACAGGATCCGGCCGCCCCGGGCCCGCAGTTCCGCGAGCCCCTTGCCCAGGCGGCCGATGCCCTCGGCCTCGTCCCAGGGCTGCGCCCCCACAAGAAGGAGGGTTCGCACCCTGGAGAGATCGGGCGCGGCCAGGGGCGCCCCGTACACGGCCCGCTGGGCCTCCCGGGCTCCCCACCGGAGGCTCGCGGCGGCGTCGATCCGGTGGCGGACCCCCAGGCGCTCCAGCACCGAGCCGGCCAGGGGATCGGGCCGACCCAGATCGAAGTAGGCCCGCTCGGGTCCCCGGGTGAGGGCCTCGGCAATGGTATCCAGGGCCTCGTCCCAGGAGACCGGCTCGAACTCCCCGGAACCCCGCGACCCCGTTCGCCGGAGCGGCCGCGTGATCCGGGCCGGGTCGCGAAACGCCTCCAGGGCCGCGAAGGCCCTCGGGCAGACCCCGCCCAGATCCCCGGCTTCGGGGTTGGGCACGATCTGGACCGGGAGGCCCCCGTCCCGAAACGCCCGCACCGCACAGGCCGAACCGCAGGCCGTGCAGGCGGTCGCCACGGGGTCGCGGAATTTGCGCAGGGACCGGTGGGCCGGTTCCGGGAGTTTCGCCACCGCCGGCCCGGCCAGGGCCGCGCCGGCCACCCCGGCCCCGCTCCATGCAAGAAACTGGCGTCGGCTGATGCTCCGCATGGCGTTCCCCCGTTAGAGGAGCGGCAGGAACTCGCCGCCCAGCACCACGTTGCAGCGCATGGCGAAGATCCCGACCATCACGAGCACCGCGGCAAACCCGTAGACGGCCACGTTCCGGGTGCGAGCGTTCGCCACGAGCACGAGCGGGAGCACCTTGCCCATGAGCGTCTCCACCCAGATGAAGGTGGGCGCGAACGCCCCGGTCAGCAGAAGCCGGGCCGACTCCATGGACTCGGCCTCCCCGAAGTAGTGCACCGCCAGGTCCGAGAAGCTCAGGAAGAGGTCGAACACGAGAAGCCACAGGAGCATCTTCCCGAGCCCGAACACCACCTCGGTGTTCACCTTGCGCTCGGCGCCGAAGAACCGCTCCTTGATAATGGTCACCAGGATCATCATGGCCACGCCGCTCACCATGGCCGAGGTGAGGAACAGGATCGGCATCATGCTGGTGCGCCACAGGGCATGGGCCTTGGCGAAGCTCAGGATGAACCCGGTGTAGCCGTGCACCATGATCGCGAGCGGGATCCCGATGAGTCCGAAGGTCTTCGTGAGCTTCGCGTTCCCCCGGAACATGAAGAACCCGTAGATGATGCAGTTGATCGGGTAGATCGTAAGGAGGAACGACCCCCAGGAAATCGGGCTGGTGCCGTTGAGGTACACGAACAGGTGCCACGCCCGCAGGGGCCGGCCGGCGTGCAAGAGGAGGAACATGGGCGCCGCAATGAGGAGCAGGGTCGCCAGCACCACGCCCACCTTGCCCAGGGGCTTGTACTTCTCCATGCCGAACCCGTAGGCCAGGGTCGAGATGATGAACGACCCGGCCGAAAGCCCCGTGAGGTAGAAGTAGATGGCGATGGCCAGGCCGAAGGCCTCCCGGGGCTCTACGTGGTGGGGGATGGTGTACAGAAGGTTCAGGTCCATGGCTTACTCCTCCCCGTGGCCTTCCACCGTGCGGGCCGCCTGGTCGTCGAGGCCGATGTAGAACACCACCGGCCGGTTCCCGGTCTCGGGCTTCAGGACCGCCGTGGGTTCCCGGGCCAGGATCTTGGCGATCTCGCTCTCCGGGTCGTTTAGATCGCCGAACACCATCGCCCGGGTCGGACACGAGGCCACGCAGGCCGGGGGCCCGTACCCGTCCCGCACCCGGGGCCAGCACCAGTCGCATTTCTGGGCCACCCGGCGCTCGGGGTGGATGAACCGCACCGAGTAGGGGCAGGCGGCCATGCAGTACCGGCACCCGATGCACCGGTGGGGGTCGATGTACACGATGCCGTTCGGCAACGAGTAGGTGGCCCGCACCGGGCACACCCGGGTGCAGGCCGGGTTCTCACACTGGTTGCAGAGAATCGGGATGAAATGGCGCCGCACCTTGGGGTAGACGCCCTTCTCCACCTCCTTCACCCAGGTGCGGTACACCCCCAGGGGCACGTCGTTCTCCTGCTTGCAGGCCACCTGGCAGGTGCGGCACCCGATGCACCGCCGCAGATCGATCAGGAATCCGTAACGGGTCTTCGCCATGGGACCGTTTCCTCCCGCGGGGCCTCAGCCGTCGTCCCGGCGAAAGAGGCTCGTGAAACCCCAGAACACCACCCCGAGCACCAGCGCCCCCACCCCGGCCCAGAACCCGGCCTCGTAGAGCCAGGACAGGGCCCGCGCGAGCGGTTGTTCGGCCGAGTTCGGCCGGATGTGGAGGCTCGCAACCTCCCTGCCGCGCTCCTCGGGGACCCGGTGGCAGTTGGGGCAGGCCTGACCGGTGACCGTCTCCTCGGCGTGGGCCGCCTCGCCCTGGTGGCACGACACGCACTCGGTGGCGTCGTAACGGTTCGTAAGGTCGCCCTTGCCGTGGGCCCCCACCCGGAACCGCGCAAGCCACACCCCCACCCGGCCGCCGGCCACCTGGTCGGCGTGGCACCGGCCGCAGGTCTCGGCCAGGTTCGCCCGGTTCACCGTGGAGGCCGGGTCGTCGGCCTTCCGGATCCGGTGGGCCGTGTGGCAGTCGGGGCAGAACGGTGCCTTCTCGTCGCCCCGGGCCCAGGCCTGGCCGTGCTTCGTGTTCAGCCACCCCTCGGCCTTGCGGGCCTCCTCGGGCGGCGGCTTGATGCCCTTGGCCTCGAGGGCCTTCAGGGCATCCGGCGGATACGCCCCCTCGGGCGGCGTCTTGGCGTGGCAGGCCCGGCAGTCCACGTCGGGGTACCCCGTGCGCGGGTGGAAGTTGGGGTCGGCGTCCCGGTGGCAATCGATGCACTCCACGCCCTTCTGCCCGTGGGTCGAGAACACGAACGCCTGGGCGTCCACGAACAGGTCGCGCAGTTCGCCCGCCGGCCCCCCGGCCGAGAACCCGGGCACCCCGTGGCAGTTCTTGAGGCACTTGTCGTTGGTGTAGGGCTTCTCGATCTTCTCGGCCGGCGGCTTGAACCCCGGCGCCATCTCCTCGGCCCAGGCCGTGGCGCCGAGGGCCAGAAGCACGGCTACGATCACGGCTCGCTTCATGGCGTCTCCTCCCCGGCCCCTACGCCGTCACCCGGTCGAGGATCTCGGCGATGTCGAGCACCTGGACCTCCTCTTCCTTCTTCTGGGCCTTCACCCCGTCGCTCAGCATGGTCAGGCAGAACGGGCAGGCCGCGCCGATCACGCCGGCGCCGGTGGCCACGGCCTCCTCGGCCCGGACGTTGTTGATCCGGGTGCCCTCCTCCTCCATCCACATGCGGCCGCCGCCGGCGCCGCAGCAGAAGTTCTCGGTGCCGTGGCGGGGCATCTCGGCGAGCTCGATCCCCTCCACCGCCCCCAGGAGCCTCCGGGGCTCGGCCACGATGTCGGCGTAGCGCGAGAGGTAGCAGGAGTCGTGGAAAGTGAGTTTCGCAGGCATGGGCCGCACCGGCTTGAGCCGGCCCTGGCCCAGGAGCTCTAGGAGGAACTGGGTGTGGTGGACCACCTCGTAGTTCCCGCCGAACTGGGGGTACTCCTTGGACAGGGTCTTCAGGCAGTGGGGGCAGGTGGCGAGGATCTTCTTGACCCCCAAGGCGTCCATGGCCGCGATGTTCTCCGCCACCAGGGTCTGGTAGAGGTACTCGTTGCCCGAGGCCCGGGCCGGGTCGCCGCAGCACTTCTCCTGGGTGCCGAGCACCCCGTAGGAGACCCCGGCCCGATCGAGGAGTTTGCACACGGAGGCCACCACCCGCTGGTACCGGTCGTCGTAGGCACCGGCGCAACCCACCCACAGGAGCACCTCGAACTCGGGGTTCTCCTCCTCGGTCAGGATCCGGGGGCTCACCTTGCGGCGGGCCATCCAGTCGTTCCGGGCCGACCACCCCACGCCCCAGGGGTTGAAGTTGTTCTCCATGTTCCGGTTCAGGGTCACCAACTCCTGGGGCATCTGGCCTTCCATCAGCACCAGGTAGCGCCGCATGTCCACGATCTTGTCCACGTGCTCGATCTGCATGGGGCAGGTCTCCATGCAGTGCCGGCACGTGGTGCAGGCCCAGATGTCCTCGTGGCTCACGCCCCCGCCCTCGATCATCGGTTCCTCAAAGGCCTCGGCCTGGCCCTTTCGGAGGTACGGGGCCTTGGCGATCCAGTGGGACCGCAGGTCCTGGATCACCTTCTTGGGGCTCAGGGTCTTCCCGGTGTTGTAGGCGGGGCACCGGGCCTGGCACCGGCCGCAGCGCACACAGGCTTCGAGATCCAGGAGCTGCTTCCAGGTGAAATGCTCCACCTGGCCCACCCCGTAGACCTCGGAGTTCTCGATGTCCACGGGCCGGAACGCCCCCTTGGGGCCCAGATTCCGGAAAAAGATGTTCGCCACCCCGAAGGGGATGTGCCCGAACTTCCCATAGGGAAGGCTCGCCAGGGTAAGGAGCACGAGATAGAGATGAACGCGCCAGAAGAAGTGCACCAGGAACAGCCGCCAGGACTCCGGCAGGAGGTGGAGCGGGATGCTCAAGGCGAACCCGACGGGGCTCCAGAGGTTCTCGAACCCGCTGAGCATCGAGAGCCGGCTCGCCTCGGTCAGGAACCCGGTCACGAAGATCAAGAGCAGCACCACCAGCGCCCAGCGATCCTCGGGCTTGTTGTCGAGCCGGTCGGGCCTCTCCGAGTACCGGCGCACCCAGAGCCGGGCCGTGCCGTAGAGCCCCAACAACGCCACGACGTCGAGTGCGAGCGCAAGAGGTCTCGCCAGGAACCCCGGAAGGGTGAACGCCGCCTGCACCACCACGATGACCGTGAGCGGGATCACGAAGGCGTAGAAGAGGAACAGGTGGTGCCGCCCCTCGGGGAGGTCCCGGAGGATCCGGTCGTGGCGGAGCACGGCCCTGCACACCCCCCCGACCCGGGCCCTCCAGTCCCCGGCGCGGGCCTCGGGCTGGCCCAGGGCGATCCGGCGCGCCTTGGCCACGATCCCACCCGCGGCGACGGCGAGCGCCAACACGATCAGCGCGAAATCGAGCCCATTGACCATGACGATTCCTTCCCAGTGGCTTCGGCGTAGAAGGCTGGAAAGCTGGAACGCTGGAACGCCAGAGGCCGGCCCCCCGGCCCTCTCCCGTCGCCCAGCCCCGACCCCGGGGTCCGGCCGGGTCAAGCCCCTCCGGGTCCCAGCGTCCTCGCGGTGCCCTACCCCGTGGGAGCGGCCACCGTATCAAGGCCAGAATTCGGAGGCCAGGTGGCAGAACACCCCTGTCCCCTGTCGTCTGTCCACCGCCCCCCGGCACCGGGGGGGGGGGGGGGGGGGGGGGGGGGGGGGGGGGGGGGGGGGGGGGGGGGGCTGGGGTGGGGGGGGGGGGGGGGGGGGTGGGGGTGGTGGGGGGGGGGGGGGGGGGGGGGGGGCCGGGGGGGGGGGGGGGGGGCGCCGCGGGGGGGGCGGCGCGGGGGGGGTTGGGGGCGGGGCCGCGGGGGGGGGGTCCTGGCGGCCGCCAGGGGGGGGGGGCGCGAGC
>NZ_BAAHXI010000037.1:0-39942 GCF_054656955.1 Deferrisoma palaeochoriense | reverse complement strand
CCCCCCCCCCCCCCCCCCCCCCCCCCCCCCCCCCCCCGGCGGGATTTCCGACTTCCGGATCCCGGTTCCCTCTACGGCTCCCCCGCCTCCACCCGCAGGGTCCGGAGCCGGTTCAGGGCGGCGGCCAACTCGAACCGCCGGAACCCGGCCAGGTCGCCCAGGGGCCGGTCGGTGAGGGCGTCGAGCCCGCGGTCGTCCACCTCGGCCTCGATCCGGTCCAGGACCTCGGCCAGGGTCCGCCGGCCGTCGGCGAGGGCCCGAACCCGAAGGAGCGCGGCCCCGATGGCCCGGAGCTGGCCTGGGTGCACGAGCTGCTCCACGGCCGACACGTCGATCTCCTCGGTACCGAAGAGCACCGTCTTCACCCCCCGGCTCCGCACGCTCTCCTCCCGGCGGCCCCGGCTCGGGTCGAGGCTCGCGCCCAGGGGCCGCCGGTGCGTCACCGCCCCGAACCCCGGCCCCCCCTCGGGCCGCCGCTCGGCCCGGTACCGCTCGGCGATCTCCCGAGCCCGGGCCGTCACGTCCACGGGCCGGTAGGCGTCCATCGCGATCACCGTGTCGGCCACGTCGAAGTAGTCCCCGCTCCCGCCCATCACGAGCACAGTGGACACCCCCCGCTCGGTCCAGAGCTGGCGCACCTTGTCCACGAACGGGGTGATCGGCTCCTTCTCCTTGGCGATGAGTTCCTGCATCCGGTGGTCCCGGATCATGAAATTCGTGGCCGAGGTGTCCTCGTCCACCAGGAGCACCCGCGCCCCGGCCTCTAACGCTTCCAGGATGTTGGCCGCCTGGGAGGTAGAGCCCGACGCGTCCTGGGTGGAGAACGCCGCGGTGTCCACGCCGCCGGGCAGGTTCGAGATGAACGGCCGGATGTCCACCCCGGCCACGGCCCGGCCGTCCTCCGACCGGATCTTCACTGCCGAGGCATCGGTCACCACGAACTCCCGGCCGTCTCCCGGCCGGTGGTTGTACACCCCGAGTTCCAGGGCCTCCAGGAGCGTGCTCTTGCCGTGGAACCCGCCCCCCACTATCAGGGTGATGCCCCGGGAGATGCCCATCCCGGCGATCCGGCCCCGGTTGGGCAACTCCACCTCCACCCGCAGGCTCGGCGGGCTTTGGAACGGCACCGCCCCCCGCTCCAGGGGCCGGGGGTCCACCCCGCTCCGCCGCGGCAGAACGCTCCCGTCGGCCACGAACGCCACGAGGCCCAGCTCCGGGAGAAGGGCTCGGAGGGCCTCGGCGTCCTCGTTGGTTTCGGCCGCCGCCCGGACCTCCCGCGGGTCGAGGCTCCGGTACCGAAGCGCCCGGTCCACCACCCGGGGAACCGCGTCGCACAGGAGTTCCGCCGCGGCCCGGCCCAGGATCCGCCTCCCCCGCGCCGGAAGCCCCACGAAAAACCGGACCTCCAGTTCCCCGCCGCGCACCTGGGCCGCCGTGGTCCGAAGGACCTCCTGACCGGGCGCGTCGATGTCGATCTTGCCGCTCTTCCCCGACCCCGCGTGCGTCGAGGCCCGGCGGGCCTCGGCCGCGAACCGCCGGGCCAGGAGATGGCAAACCCCGAGGGTGCGCGGCTCCGAGGAAAACAGGTCCGGGGGGAATCCGGCCGCGTCGAGGGGAAGCCGAACCCGAAGCCGGCTGGGCGCCGCGAAGGGGTCGCCCTGGACGTGGTCCACGGTCAGGCGGAAGTCCCCGAAATCGTAAGAGCCTTTGATGTCCTTGTAGGCGGGGTACGGCCCGTTGTCGAGCCGCAGCAGGATCCTGCGCAGGTCTTCCTGGCTCGGCATGGGGAACCCTCTAGTTTCGCCGGAAAAGCGGGGAAGCCAAGAAGCGGGGGGATCAGTCCAGGGTGAACTCCCGGATCCCGAGGAAGTGGCCCGTGCCGGTCACGTAGTCCAACTCGGCCCGCACCAGGGCGGTGTGGCCGTCCTCGATCTCCAGGAACCGCCGGAACAACGCCTTGGCCTCGGGATCGTCCACCCCGTCCACGAGCTGGCGGTAGTGGGCGCTCACCTCCTCCTCGAGCCGAAGGGACTCCTCCAGGTGGCCCAGGCCGTAGCTGCGTTCGGGGTGGCCCTTGGCCTCGGCCAGGCGCTTCTTTCCCTCCTGGAACCAGTCGCGGCGGGGAACGGCCGACTCGATCTCCGTGGGGCCGATGGCACCCGTGGAGAGCCACTGCTCCCGCTTGTACTCCAGATACTCCACGTGCCGGGCCTCCTCCGCGGCCATGAGGCCGAAGAACTCCCGGGCTTCCCCTTCCGGGGCCCCCTGCCGCGCCTTCTCGTAATGGGCCTGGACCTTCCGTTCGAACGCGAGCGCCGAGGCCAGGGCTTCTTCGATGGTCATGGTGTGTCCTCCCGGAGGAATCGCATTCGCGTTGCGTCGCCCGAGGAAACTAGACGGGCCAAGGCGTTGCGTCAAGCGCACGAAACATCGCCACCGTTGTCCTCGAGCACCAAGGTTGGTAGCGTGACCCAGCACCCCCCCTGAAGGGAGGATGGCCCGTATGGATCGAAAATTCATCCGCTTCCGCCCCACCGAGGCCCGGATCGATCTGGGCGCCGTCGTCCACAACGTGCGGGCGCTCGGGACGCTCACGCCCGCCGGCACGGCGTTCATGGCCGTGGTCAAGGCCGACGCCTACGGCCACGGCGCCGTTCCCGTGGCCCGGGCGGCCCGGGACGCCGGGGCCTCGTGGTTCGGGGTGGCGCTTTTGGAGGAGGCGCTGGAACTCCGGGGCGCAGGGCTTTCGGAGCCGGCCCTGGTGCTCGGGGCCGTGCCGGCCTCCGCCGCCCCGGCGGCGGTCGGGGCGGACGTGCGGCTCGCGCTGTTCGACCCGGACCTGGCCCGGGCCCTGGACGCGGCCGCGCGGGAGCGGGGGCGGCCGGCCCGGGTGCACCTCAAGATCGACACGGGGATGGGCCGGGTCGGGGTGCGGCCCGAGGATCTCGACGCGTTCTTGGATCTCTTGGGGACGCTCCCCGGGGTCGAGGTGGAGGGGGTGTTCACCCATTTCGCCACGGCCGACGAGACCGACCTCTCGTTCGCGCGGGACCAGTTGGCGCGGTTCCACGAGTGCCTGGGGCTTCTCGCCCACCGGGGTATCCGCCCCCGGATCCGTCACGCGGCAAACACGGCCGGCATCCTGGCCCTGCCCGAGTCCCACCTGGACCTCGTGCGGGCCGGGATCGGGCTCTACGGGATCTACCCCTCGGCCGAGGTGGTGCGCTCGGCCGACCTCCGGCCGGTGCTCCGCTGGACCACCCGGATCGCCCACCTAAAGGACGTACCCCCCGGGACCCCCCTCTCCTACGGCCGCACCCACGTGACCCCCGGCCCCCGGCGCATCGCCACGCTGCCCGTGGGATACGGCGACGGCTACCCTCGGCTCCTCTCGAACCGCGGAGCGGTGCTGGTGCGGGGCCGCCGCGCCCCCGTCGTGGGCCGGGTGTGCATGGACATGATCCTGGTGGACGTGACCGGGGTGCCTGGGGTGGCGATAGGGGACGAGGTGGTGCTCCTGGGCCGCCAGGGGGAGGAGGAGATCCCGGCCGACGAACTCGCCCGGCTGACCGACACCATCCCCTACGAGATCACCTGCAACGTGGGGAAGCGGGTGCCGAGGCGGCTAGAAGGCTAGAAGGCTGGGAGGCTAGGAGGCTGGGGAGCTGTTCGCCGCTATCCCTGCCGGAACTCCCCGGCGCCGGGGAGATCACGGTCGGGGTTCCGCGGTGGGAGCGGCGTCCACGCCGCGATCCGGGCCGAAGGCCCGAAAAAAAGACGTTGTCACGGCGCGGACGCCGCTCCCACACAGACGGAAGCGGGCCATCAGAGCAGAATCCCGAACGGGATCGGCCGCCTAGCCGCCTAGCCGCCCAGCCGCCTGGCCGCCCAGCCAAACCTACTCCTTCGTCACCTCGGCGTCCTCGAGCATGAGGGCGTAGCGGTAGCCGAAGCCGAAGTCCTTGTCGGTCGCCACCGTGCCCCGCACGAGCACGGTGTCGCCGACGCTCGCCCGGGCCTGGGTGGTGACCGTGAGATCGTTCGCGCCCTCGGCGCCCGTGCCGTCGCGCAGGTGGATCCAGTTCCGGCCCATGATGCCGGCGTTGAACTTGACGACCTTCCCCCGCACCACCACCTGCTGGCCGGCCAGGTCCGCCTTCTGGGCGAAAAGCTCCTCCACGGTGTGCCCCCCCTCGGCTTTGCGGATACCCGTGAGGTCCACGTCGGCGGCCATCTTCGCCCGGGAGGCGGCGCCGGTCTGGGGGGCGTCCGCCGCGCCCATGTCCTGCCCCGCCGGCACGATGGCCGACGAGAAGTAGAGCATCTCGAAGGTCCGGTCGAGGGTCTTGCTGTGGTAGCCCGGCATGGGCATGGGGTTTTGCACCACCACCTCCTGGCCCACCTCCACCCGGACCTGGGGGGCGGCCGCCCACACCTCGCCCTGGGGCGTCTTCACCTTGACGTAGGTGTAGCCGCCGGTGTCCATGGTTTCGAGCACCGGCCCGGCCATCGGGCCGGACGCCGGAGCCGGGGCCGGGGCGGCCTCGGCTTGGGCCGGGGGTTCGGCCGGCTTGGCCGGCTCCTGGGTGGCAACAGGGGACGGGGACTGGCTGCAGGCGGCGAGCCCTGCGGCCAGGGCGAGGGTCCAGATTCGGTTCACGGCATGCTCCCGGGTCGTGGGGAAACGAAAAACGGGCCAACGGCCCGGGAGGGTATCACACCCGGATCCAAAACCCCATAAGAGGGGGATTAAAATCCGTTTCGGCCGCCTGGGCGTTCAGGCGTGCCCGGCCCGGGCGAGAACGGGCTTGGGGTCCACGGCCGAAAGCTCCAGGGCGGCGGCCGCGAGAGGCAGGCCCGCCGCCAGGGCCAGGAGCTGGGTCACGTACACCACCGGGATCGTGAACCCCAGGTCGCCGGCCATCTCGGGCTGGCGCTCATCCAGGTTCACCTGGCACAGGGGGCAGGCCACGGCCACCAGGTCCGCGCCCCGGGCCTTGGCGTCCTGGAGCACCTTGGCCGTGAGCTCTTCGGCCCGCTCCACCTGGGGCACCGAGAGGCTCCCGCCGCAACAGTCGGTCTTGCGCGACCACTCCACCGGCTGGGCCCCCAGGGCCCGCACGATCCGCTCCATCGACCGGGGGTTTTCGGGGTCGGGGACCCCCGTGATCCGGGCCGGCCGGGTGAGAAGGCACCCGTAGTAGCAGGCCACCTTGAGGCCCGCGAGCGGCCGCCGAGGTTCGAACCCGTCGCCCGCGACCCGGCGTTCCAGCAGATCGAGGGCGCTCTCCACGCCCACGGTGTCCCGGTACTCGTGCCGCATCCAGTCGTCCACCCGCACGGCCAGGGCGCCGTCGTCCCGGTACTCGGCCAGGGCCGCCTTGAACCGGCCGTAGCAGGCCGCGCAGGGCGCCACCACCCGGTCGAGGCCCATCCGTTCGATCAGCGCGAGGTTCCGAAGGGGCAGGGCCGCGGCGAGAAAGGCGTCGGTGCCGTGGGCCGGGGTGGTGCCGCAGCAGGTCCAGCCCGGGGGCTCCACGAGCTCCACGCCCAGGTGCTGGGCCGCGGCCCGAAACGACCGGTCGTAGGCCCGGCCGGTGGCGTGCAGCGAGCACCCGGGGTAGTACGCCACCCGGTTCGGGGCGGGGCCCACCCAGGGCGGCCGCCGGGACGGGCGGGCCACCTCGGGTAGGAACCGGATCTTGCCCTTCCGGATCATGCGAAGCCCCATCGGCAGATCCCGCAGGGGCTGCAGCTCCCGCAGGTTCAGCTCGCCGATGAGCCCTAGCTCGTACACCCGGCCGAGGGTCTTCACCTGGCGCATGAACGCCTTGTAGAACCGGGCCACCTCGGGCACCGAGGGCCGGTCCAGGGTCTCCTGCCGAAACCGGTCGAGGATCGTGGGCAGGTCGATCCCCTGGGGGCACCGGGTGACGCAGGTCTGGCACGAGGCGCACAGCCACACCGTGCGGCTTCGGGCCACGGAGGCGTCGCCGTCCTGGATGGCCCGGAGGACCTCGCTCGGCAGCAGATCGAAGTGCTCGGCCATGGGGCACCCGGCCGAGCACCGCTGGCACTGGTAGCACAGGTAGGCGTTCTCGCCGGTGGACTGCTCCACCTTCCGGGCCAGGGCGTCGTGGGTCTGAAGCGCGTTCATGGGGCACCTTCCGGGGTCTTCGGTGTCCGGTTCCCGGTCTGCGGCGGGCAGGCGGTTCACCCGCCGGCGTGGGCCGCGTCGGGCAGGGGTTGGGGCCGGGGGAGGAGCCCGGCGCCCTCCACGATGGGCCGCACGGCCTCCTCCCACTCGATGGCCATGATGTGCACCCCGGCCACCCCGGGGATCTCCCGGACCTGCTGGATCTGTTCGATGCAGATCCGGATCCCCTCGGCCCGGAACGCCTTCGAGCGCTCGGCCTTGTCGTCGATGCCCCGGCCCGCCGCCACCATCCGCTCGACGATCTCGTCGGGGACGTCCATGCCCGGCACCTGGTCGCGCATGTATTTGGCCATGGCGGGTCCCTTCAGGGGGCTCAGGCCCGCGAGCACGTACACCTTGTCCAGGAGCCCGAGATCCCCCAGCCGGGCCATGAACTCCCGGAACCGGGCCATGTTGTAGATGCACTGGGTCTGGATGAACCGGGCCCCCGCCTTCACCTTCTTGGCCACCCGGAACGGCCGGCAGGGGTACGGCTCGGCGAAGGGGTTCTCGGCCGCGCCCAGGAAGAACCGGGGCGGCGCCCCCTCCACCTCCTCGCCGTTGGCGAACACCCCGCGCTCGCCCATGTCGGCCATGATCTTCAGGAGTTGGATCGAGTCGATGTCCCACACGTTCTTGGCGCCGGGGTGGTTCCCGAAGGTTTGGTGGTCGCCCGAGAGGCACAGGAGGTTCCTGAGCCCCAGGGCCCAGGCCCCCAGGAGGTCGGCCTGGATGGCCAGGCGGTTGCGGTCGCGGCAGGTCATCTGCACCACCGGCTCCACCCCGGCCTGCCGCGCGAGGAGGGCCGCGGCGATGGACGACATCCGGACCACCGCCGTCTGGTTGTCGGTGATGTTCACGGCGTCGGCCACCCCCCGGAGCAGGTCCGCCTTGCGCCGGATCACCCCGGGGTCGGCGCCCTTGGGCGGCCCGAGCTCGGCCGTGACGGCGAATCCGCCGGACGTGAGCACCCGCTCCAGATTGCTTCGGCTATCGGCGTCGGACATGGTACGACTCCTTTGGAGGCTGGAAAGCTGGAAAGCCTAAAGCCTCCGGCCCTCTTCGCCGCCGTACCGGGCGGCGCGCGATCTGCCCACCGGGCCCGGCTACACAGCCTGCCGGGCCGGTTCGGCCTCCGGCTCGGCCGGGGGGCCCCGCCGGAGGTCTTCCCGCACGATGCGGCCCGGTCCCCCGCTGGGGCCGGTGGACCAGTCCTTGGGCGGCTGGATCTCGGCCAGCCGGTCCAGGTGTCCCAGGGCCTCCATGCGCTCGTAGATGAGGTGCCAGGCGCAGGGGGTTTCGGGGCTGACCTCGCATTTCCCCCCCTGGGAACCGCCGCAGGGGCCGTTCAAAAGGCTCTTGGAGCACCGGGCCACCGGGCAGATGCCGTCGGTGAGCCCGAGCACGCAGTCCCCGCACCCCTCGCAGCGGGCCTCCCAGACCCCGTGTTCGGTGGGGAGCCCGTAGAACTTGGTGTTGAGCCCCGGCACCACCCGGAACTGGGGGAACCGCTCCACCACGGCCTGCACCCCCACCCCGCAGGCCAGGCTCACCACGCAGTCGGCCCCCTCCATCTCGGGCCGGGCCGCGTCCAGGTACTCCCACTCGCACTGGCGCTGGATCACCCCGTGGGTGGCCTCGAGCTCCCGGCCCTGGAGCCGGGCCCGCATCCGCAGGGACGAGGCCAGGATCTCGGCCTCTTTCTCCCCGCCGGCGAAGCACACGGTCACGCAGGTGCCGCACCCCATCACGGCCACCCGCCGGGCGCCGTCGGTCAGCGCCAGGATCTCGTCGAGGGGTTTCTGCTCGGCCACGATCATGCCCGCACCTCCGCTTCCGGCGCTTCGGCCGGCCGTGCGGCCGGCGGTTCGGCGCCCTTCAGGGGATTCGGGCCCAGCGCCCGCACGTGCTCGGTCATCTCCGTGCAGATCTCCGCAAACCGCTGGGCCTGGGCCGACGAGAGGTTGTACATCCGCACCCTCTCGCCCCCGATCCCGATCTCGTCCAAGAGCCCGGCGATGTACCGGACCCGCCGCTTCGCGTTCGTATTACCTTCCAGGTAATGGCAGTCGCCCTCCAGTCACCCGGCCACGAACGCGCCGTCGGCGCCCCGCTCGAAGGCGTCGAGCACGTGGGCCACGTCGAGCTTGCCCGTGCAGGGGAGCCGCACCACCCGGATGCCCTCGGGGTAGCGAAGCCGCATGGCCCCGGCCAGGTCGGCCGCGCCGTAGGCGCAGTGGTGGCAACAGAACGCGACGATCCTGGGTTCGAACTCTTCCGCCATGGTGTCTCCTCCACGAGAGGGGGACGCTTGCGTCGCGGGCTCAGCAGCCGCCCGGGGCCGCGGCCTCGTCCTTGGCGCCCCGGTACCAGGTGTCGGCCCCGAGGAGGGCGTCCACCGCGGCGAGCACCTGGTCGTCGGCGTAGTGGGCGAGCTGGATCGCCTTGGCCGGGCACTCCCCGGCGCACACCCCGCAGCCGTGGCAGGTGGCCGGCTCGATGTAGGCGGCCCCCCGGATGCCCCCGGCACCTAGGAGGTCGGGCCGGATCTTCGGCACCTGGTAGGGGCACACCCGCACGCAGGTGAGGCACCCGGCACACCGCTCGGCCACCACCTCGGCCACCACGCCCTCGCTCTCCACGTGCTCCTTGGCGAGCACGGTGGCCGCCCGGGCGGCCGCGGCCTGGGCCTGGGCCACCGACTCGCCCAGGAGCTTGGGGTAGTGGACGAGCCCGGCCAGGTAGAGGCCCCTCGTCTGGAAGTCCACGGGCCGCAGCTTCACGTGGGCCTCCAGCAGGAACCCGTCGGCGTCCAGGGGCACCTTGAGCCGGGTCGCGAGCTCCCCCAGGTCGGCGTGGGGCACGGTGGGCTCGGCCAGCACGAGGAGCTCCGGCGCGAGCCGGACCTCCCGGCCGGTGGCCGCGTCGCGGTACCACACCCGCACCGTGCCGTCGCCCGTGGCCACCTGGGGGGGCTGCTCTTCCGGGTAGCGCCGGAACACGACCCCGCGGCGCCGGGCCTCGGTGTAGAGCCGCTCCTTGAACCCGTAGGTGCGGATGTCCTTGTAAAGCACGGTCACCCGGGCCCGGGGCCGGAGCTCCTTGAGAATCAGGGCGTTCTTGATGGCCGTGGTGCAGCAGGTGCGGGCGCAGAACCGCTGGGCCGGCCCGACGCACAGCACCATGACCACGTCCTCGGGGATCGACCGGCGGGCGATGGGCAGGTCCAGGTCGTGGCCGTTGCCCGAGGCCTTGTGAAACAGGAACTCCTCGAAGTCGAGGCCCGTGACGATGTCCGGGTGCTCCCCCAGCCCCAGCTCGGGCCCCCGGTACTCCCGGGCGCCGGTGGCCACCACCACGGCCCCGTGCTCCACCACGTCGGTGTCGCCCGAGCGGTGGCGGAGCCGGCTCGTGAAGTTCCCGGTGAACCCCGAGAGTTCCAGGAGTTCCGTGTCGAAATGGACCCGGATGTTTGGGTGCTGGAGCACCCGGCGCACCCGGTCCTCCAGGTACTCCCGGGGGCTCCGGCCGGTCTCCAGGAACCGCACCCGGCGGAGGTTCCCGCCGAGCTCCCCCGTGCGCTCCACCAGGTGGACCGGAAACCCCTGGTCCGCGAGGTCCAGGGCCGCGGCCATGCCGGCCGCCCCGCCCCCGAGCACCAGGGCCTGGCGCTTCACGGGGTACTTGAGGCTCCGGACCGGCTTGAGCCGGGTGGCCCGGGCCACGGCCGCCCGCACGAGATCCATGGCCTTGCGGGTCGCCCCCTCCCAGTCGCCGGCGTGGACCCAGGAGCACTGGTTGCGGATGTTCGCCATCTCGAACAGCATGGGATTGAGGCCCGCCGCCCGGACCGCGTCCTGGAACAGGGGCTCGTGGGTCCGGGGGCTGCACGAGGCCACCACCACGCGGTTCAGGTTCTTCTCCTTCACCGTCTCGGTGATGTGGGCCACCGTGTCCTGGCTGCAGGTGTAGAGGTTCGCCTCGGCGTGGGCCACCCCGGGAAGGCCGGCCGCGTACTCGGCCACCCCGGGCACGTCGAGGAACCCGCCGATGTTCGACCCGCAGTGGCACACGAACACGCCGACCCGGGGCTCCTCGCCGGTCACGTCCCGTTCGGGCGGGTACTCGGGCTCCCGGGTCAGGGTGCCCCGGGCCCCGGCCAGAAGGCTCCCGGCCCGGGAGGCCGCCCCGGAGGCCTCGACCACGGTCTCGGGGATGTCCTTGGGCTCCCGGAACGGCCCGGCCACGTAGATGCCCGGCCGGGACGCCTCCAGGGGCTTGAAGAGCGTGGTGCGGCAGAACCCGTGGTAGTCCACCTCGATCCCGAGCCGCCGGGCCAGGTCCCGCACCGAGGCCGAGATCTCCATGCCCACCGACAGGACCACCAGGTCGAACCGCTCCTCCCGGATCTGCCGGCCCCGGACGTACCGCACCAGGAGGTCGCCGGTCGCGGGGTCCTCCACCAGCCGCGACACCCGGCAGCGCTCGTAGCGCACGCCGTACTCCTCCCGGGCCCGGCGGTAGTAGGCGTCGTAGCCCTTGGAGAACGACCGGGTGTCCATGAAGAACACGGCCACCTCGGTGCCCGGCTCGTGCTCCTTGACCATCACGGCCTCTTTGGCCGCGTACATGCAGCACACGCTCGAGCAGTAGTCGTGGTTCTGGTCCCGGGACCCCACGCACTGGAGGAACGCGACCTTCTCCGGCACCTTGCCGTCCCCGGGGCGCTTCACGTGGCCCCGGGTGGGCCCCGAGGCCGAGAGCATCCGCTCGAGCTGGAGCGAGGTGACCACGTTCGCGAACCGGCCCAGGCCGTACTCCTGGCTCAACCGCGCGTCGTAGGCCTCGTACCCGGGGGCGAGCACCACGGCCCCCACCCGGAGTTCCTCGACCCGCTCCACCTCGTCGTGGTCCACGGCCTGGGCTTTGCACGCCTCGACGCAGGCATAGCACTCGGAGCACACCCCGCAGCTCAGGCACCGCTCCGCCTCCTGGCGGGCCTCCTCCTCGGTGTACCCCAGGCTCACCTCGCCGAACCCCCGCACCCGTTCGGCCGCCTCCCGGGTTCGCACGTGCACCCGCCGGCCCTTTCGGATCTCGTCCCGGGCCATCCGGTCGCGCAGCTCCTCGTCGGAGAGTTCGGCCACCGGCAGCCGCTCCTTGGGCGCGGGTTTCACCTGCTCGCCCCGGAGGTAGGCGTGGATGCCCCGGGCCGCCCGGTGCCCCGAGGCCACGGCCTCGATCACGAAGGCCGTGCCGGTGGTGGTGTCCCCGGCGGCGAACAGCCCCGGCCGGGCCGTGGCCCCGGTCTCGGGGTCGGCCACCACGGTGTTCTGCCGGGTGATCTCCACCCCGGTGTCCGGGGGCAGGAACGCGAGCCCCGCCCGCTGCCCCACCGAGAAGATCACCGTCTCGCACTCCACCTCGAACTCCGAGCCGGGCACGGGCACCGGCCGGCGCCGGCCGGTCTCGTCGGGCTCGCCCGGGGCCATCCGCTGGAACCGCACGGCCCGGACCCGGCCGTCGGGTCCGGCCAGGATCTCCACCGGGTTCGAGTGAAACGTGAACGAGACCCCCTCCTCCTCGGCGTGGCGGATCTCCAGGGGATGGGCCGACGCCTCCTCCCGGGAGCGGCGGTAGTGCACGGCCACCTCGGCGCCCAGGCGCACCGCGGTGCGGGCGCAGTCCATGGCCACGTCGCCCGCGCCGATCACCACGGCCCGCCGGCCGGTCGGGGGCGGGTTTCCGAGCCGCACGTCCCGCAGGAACGAGGTGTTCGTGAGCACCCCGGGCAGGTCGTTCCCCGGGATGGGGAGCCGCACCCCCTCGTGGGCCCCCACGGCCACGAGCACCGCTTGATACCCGTCGGCGAAGAGGTCCTCCACGTTCCCCACGGGGTGGTTGAGCCGGAGGTCCACCCCCAGGTCCACGATCTCCTGGATCTCCCGCTCGATAATAGCGGCGGGGAGGCGGTACTCGGGCACCCCCACCCGGAGCATGCCGCCCGCCACGGGCAGCGCCTCGAACACCGTGACGGGGTACCCTTCGAGCACGAGGTCCCGGGCCGCCGTGAGGCCGCAGGGCCCGGCGCCGATGACGGCGATACGTTCGTCGAACCGCCGGGGGGCGGGGTCGGGGGGCTCGTAGGGCCGGGCGTAGGCCCAGTCGGCCACGAACCGCTTCAGGGCCCGGATGTCCAGGGCCTCGTCCACCCGGCCCCGGGTGCAGGCGTCCTCGCAGCGGTGGTTGCAGATGCGGCCGCAGATCCCGGGGAAGGGGTTGTCGAGCTTGATGGTCCGGAACGCGGCCTCGTAGTCCCCCGCCCGGATGTGGGCGATGTACCCCTGGGCCCGCTGGCCCGCCGGGCAGGCGTGGCGGCAGGGGCTCACCCCCCGCTTTTCCACGGCGAACGCGTTGGGCACCGCCTGGGGGTAGAGCTTGTGGATGGCCTTCCGGGTGGAGAGCCCCTCGTCAAAGGGGTTCGGAAGGGAGACCGGGCAGACCTTCTCGCAGTCGCCGCAGGCCGTGCACCGGTCCTCCCGCACGTACCGGGGCCGGCGCCGCAGCTTCACCCGGAAGTCGCCGGCGTGGCCCTCCAGGGCCAGCACGTCGGCGTTGGTGAGCACGTCGATGTTGAGGTGCCGGCCGGCGTCCACCAGTTTCGGGCTGATGGTGCACATGGCGCAGTCGTTCGTGGGGAACGTCTTGTCCAGTTGCGCCATGTGGCCGCCGATGGCGGAGCGCTGCTCCGCCAGGTACACCTTGAACCCGGCCTCGGCGAGGTCGAGGCTCGCCTGGATCCCGCCGATGCCGCCCCCCACCACGAGTACCGCGCCGGTCAGACCGGCGCCCCCGGACGCCTGAGCCATGAGCGAACCCCTCGAAACGGCTGGAAACGGATCGCGCCGGGGGGCGAACCCTGTTCGCACCCCGAAGGAAACGGGCGACCGGTCGGGCCGCCCGGCGCGTTGTCCCTACACCTGCTTCGTGACCAGGGCGTACTCGGGAACCCCCTGGGGCTCGGCCTCCCAGGCGGCCTCGAGGGCGGCCTTCTGGTCGAGCACCGTGAGCACCATGTTCTGGATCATGTCGCTCGTATAGTCGGTAGTGATCAGGTCGTCGGCCATGTCCAGGATCTCGATGCCCTCCTGGTAGCCGGTGCGGTACACGAGGTAGCTGGGCATCGGCAGCACCAGGATCACGCTGGTGCGGGTGGTCCGGAAGTCTTCCTGGATGAGTTCCAGGAGCCCGGTGCCGTCCTCCTCCAGGTACGGGAACGTGGTGTGCAGGAGCACGAGGCTCGGCCGCTTCTGGAGCACCTTGTCCCGGCACCCCGCCACCTGGGTCACCTCGTCGATCCGCAGGTCCGGCCGGGCCTCGGTCAGGATCCGCCGAAGGCTCTTCACGCGGCTGCGATCGGTGTCGATGATCATGACGTCGGTGTGGCGTTCCATGGCTGACCTCCTTCGGGGATCGTCCCCCGTGCGGGTTTGCCCATGGAGATAGCAACCCGTGTGCCAACGCCCCAACATCTCATTATTTCTATGGTTTTCCACCTAAATGCCGGCTGCCCCGCGGATAACGGGGGACAAAACGGGGCAAACTGCCCCGCCGATTCCGGCGGGGGCGGGGGCCTCCCGGGCAAACATCCCGTAACTTCCTGTTTCTCCAGCGATTACCAGAATGCCCCTCCGTGGGGCGATCCGCCCCACGGAGGGGCAGGCGAAAGCCGTGGCGGGGCAATGCGCCCCACCGGCTCGACAGCGCCGGGTTCTCTGGCACCCTCCGAAGGGGTCCGGCGGCCCGCAGGGAAAACCAAAATCTTCGCCCCTGACGCCGGTCGCCGTGCCCAGGGGTAGAAGCGGTGGGACCGGCGACAGTAGACCGACGACCGGCGACCGAAGTCGTGTGCCGAAGGAGGTGCCCATGCGATGGATCCTGCTCCCACTCGCCCTCCTGTGGGTGGCCGCAGGCGCGGCCCTGGTGCTCGACACCGCGAGGGTGCGGGCGTGGTACGAGCGCGTCGCCCCCCGGGAGCGGTTCGGGGTGTTCGGGGGGATTGGGGTGGCCGTGGGCGGGGTGCTGGTGGTGGGGGCGTTCGTCGGGGAGGCCGGGTTCTGGTGGCCGTTCCTGCTGGGGCTCGCCGCCCTCGGGAAGGGGGTGGTTCTCCTGCGGACCCCGGGCCGGGCCGAGGCCGCCCTCCGGTGGTGGACCCGGGAGGCCGACGAGCGTACCTGCCGGGCCCTTGGGCTCCTCGTCTACACCCTGGGCGCGGCCCTCCTGGGGTCCCTCTTCTGACGGGGAAACCGCCAGGGACGAGATTCACTCGGGCCGGGTGGGGACACCGTGCGGCCCCCTGGTGAGTCGTTCCCGAGATCTCGTGGTTTTTCCAATGGGTGGGGCTGAGGCCCCCTCCTTCGCTGAACGGCCTCGCAGGGGCCGCCCCGGCGCGGTCCGCTGCGGCGCGTGAAGGCACGCGCCGCGGCCGCTCCCCTGGCGCCGGGCGGCCCGAGCTGCTTGGCCGTCGCGCTTCGTCGGACCCCCCAGCCCCAGCGACGCGATTTGCATACCGTTTTTGGAGACGGAACACTACATCGCCGCACCTCCTTCCCCTGGATCGTTTCGGACGTTCCGGACCTCCCGCCCCCGGCGATCGCGCCCTGCAGCTTGGCACGGTCCCCCCCCGGGCGTTCTTCCCGCCTTGACGTAATTTGTAGGACGTTCTACTTTTGCACGCATCCCCCTTCCCGGAGGCGCGAGATGGAGATCAGGGTCAGCCTGCGAGAGGCGAATCAGCATTTTTCCCGCTACGTGCGGTCCGTAGAGCAAGGAAACGTGGTCGTGATCACCCGCAGGGGCCGGCCGGTCGCCCGGCTGGTGGCCGAATCCCAGGCGAAGCCGCTGACGCCGGAGCAGCAGGATGCCCGGGAGAGAACGAGAGCCCGAATGCGCGGAGGATACCCGCTGGGAGGGGATCGGATCGACCGGGGGGAGCTCCATGAGCGCTGAACGGGTCAGCCTCGACACGAACATCCTGGTCTACGCGGTCGACCGGGATGCGGGGGAGCGCCACGAGCGGGCCGCCGAACTGGTGGACCAGGCCGTCGAGTGGGATTGCGTGCTCCCCCTCCAGGCCCTGTGTGAATTCTTTTCGGCGGCAACCCGAAAGGGAAAGATGCCTGTGGAGGATGCCGAGGCCCAGGTCCGGGACTGGATGATCCTGTTTCCGGTGGTCCCCAGCGACCCGTCAGATCTCTCCCGGGCCATGGCAGCGGTCGCCCGGCACAGCCTTTCGTTCTGGGATGCCCTTCTATGGGCCACCGTACGAAGGGCCGGAGTTCGCATCCTGTACACGGAGAACTTCCAGGGGGGCCGGGAACTCGGCGGGGTCCAGTTTGTGAACCCGTTCGCAGCGCCGGAACGCGTCTGACGTCCGGGAGCTTCTTCACGCCGTGCCGAGCGCCCGAACCTCCAGGTGGGGGCACACGGCCCGGAACCGTTCCGCCGTTTCGGGATGGCAGGTGAAAAAGAGGATCTGGACGTCCCGGGCAAGGTCCGCGATGGCCTCGCAGGCGGCTTGGGCCCGCTCGGGATCGAAGTTCACCAGGATGTCGTCGAACACGAGCGGCAGGGGCTCGGTGCCCTGGAGGAACCGCCGCACGAACCCGAACCGGATGGACAGATAGAGCTGCTCCGCCGTGCCCCGGCTGAGCTCCTCGGGCCGGCGGGCCGTGCCGTCGGCCGCGAGGGCCCACAGCGCCCCGGGTTCGGAAAGGGGGGCCCGAATGCCGGTGTACCGCCCCCGGGTGAGCCGGGCGAACACCCGCTCGGCCTCCCGGAGCACGGCGGGGCGGTGGGCCTCCTCGTACCGCTCCCGGGCCGTGTCCAGCACGAACTGTGCGAGCCGCAGCCGCGCCCACCGCCGGGCCGCCTCCGCGAGCGCCCCCCTCTCCGCCTCCCACCGGAGCCGCAGGGCCGAGACCTCGTCCCGGCGCTCCAACTGCTCGAGTTCCCGGCGCCGGGCACCCAGGGCCTGGTTCACCTCGTCGAGGCCGGCCATGACCTCCGCAAGCCGCCCCTGGGCGTCGGCGGCCGCCTGCCGCCACTCCGCCACGCTCCGCTGGGCGAACGCCGCCCCCGCCCGCTCCAGGGCGTCGGGTCCCAGCAGGTTCCCGAGCTCCGCCTCCCGGGCGCGAAGCTCCCCTTCGAGCTGGAGCCTTTGGCCGTGGATCTCGGCGAGCCGGCGGAACGCCTCCTCGTCGGCCGCCCCGGCCTGCGCCAGAAGACCGGCAATCTCCCGCTCGATGGCTGCCCGGGCGTCCCGGACCCCCTCGAGGTCCGCCTCGAGGTCGCGGATGCGGTCGTCCAGCGCCCCCGCCCGGTCCCGCGCCGCCCGGGCCTCTTCCAGCGCGTGGAAGAGCCGGCCCACCGCCGCGGGCAGATCCTCCCCCGGCCCCGGGTCCCGGCCGAGGCCGCCGAGGAGGGCGCGGGCCTCCCCTTCGAACGCCGCGATCTCCTCCCGGAGCGCCCGCAGTTCCTCGCCTCGCGCCTCGATGGCAGAGAGGATCTCCCGGCAGGCCTTCACGCGGGCGATCGCGTCCGGGGCCGCGGCGTCGGTAAGCCCGGCCGGAAGCCCCCTGCGCGCCACCTCGGCCGCCCAGGCCCGTTCCGCGGCCTCGAGACGGGCCCGGGCGGCGGCAAGACCCTCCCGCGCTTCCCGGACCCTAGCCTCCGCGCGGGCCGCTTCCTCCGCGGCTTCCCGCCAGCGCTCCTCGGCGAGCCGCCGCCCCCGCTCGGCCTCGGCCACCCGCTCGGCCTCGGCGAGGAGCTCCCCCACGGCCTCGGCAAACCCGGAGGCCTCCACCGGCGGCCGGCCGAGACCCTGGAGTAACCGGTTCAGAGCCCCGACATCCCGGGCCAGCCCCTCCTCCAGCCGGGTCCGGCGCTCCCGCAGGGCCCGCAGGGCGTCGCGACGGTCCCGCGCCGCCTCCAGCGCCCGCAGCGCCTCCACGGCCGCTTCGGGCCCCAGGGTCTCCCCGAACCCCTGGTCCCGGAGCCAGCCCGCCCACCGCTCCCGCTCCGCGGCGAGCGCGCGTTCGGCGTCGGCCACGGCGCCCTCGGCCGCTTCCACGGCCCGGTTGGCCCGCTCGGCCTCCGCCTCGGCCTCTTCCAGGGCCGCCCGGAGCGCCCGGACCTCCGATGCCCGCGCGGCCAGCCGGTCCAGCTCGGTCCGCGCCGCCCGCCAGGCCGCCGGGTCCTCGGGATCCCCGATCCCGAAGGCGGCCGCCCCGTCCCGAAGTTCGGCCGCGAGCCGGTCGAGGCGCATCCGGAGCTCCGCCACCTCGGCGCGGATCTCGTCGCGGCGTCGGGACAGGCGCTCGGCCCTCCCGGCCCCGCGGCGGGCGAGCCAAAGCCCGGCCGCCCCGGCAAGACCCAGCACGGCCGCCAGAACCAGCGCGAGCCCTTCGGCCCGCACCGCGCCCCAGATCCCGAGGGCCGCCCCCAGGAAGAGAAGAGCGGCCGAAAGCCATCGCCCCGCTCGACCCGCCGGGGCCGCGAGGACTTCCTCCAGGTCCGCGAGCCTCGCCTCCTGGCTGCGTAGCCGCTCGTTCAGGCGCTCGTACTCGGCCCGGGCCGCCTCGAGCGCCTCCCACGCCCTACGCCGGTCCTCCCACGTCTCTTCGCCCCCCGGGGTTGGGCCCGCCGCGGCCTCCCACTTCGCCCGGGCGGCCCGCGCCCGATCGTCGGCCTCGGCCTGCCGCCCCCGGGCCCCGGCGAGGGCGCGCTCGGCCTCCTCCAGGCGCCGCTCCGCGGCCCGCAACCCCTCCCGGCGCTCGCGGAGGGCCTCGCGCAGGGCCGGCCCCACCGGCGCCGCCGCCACCCGTTCCTCGGTCCAGTCGGGGCCCAGCCCCCGGAGGGTCCGGGCGAGGGCCTCGGCCCCCCGCTCGAGCTCGGCCCCCACCTCCCGGGCCTCCCGCAGGGCGGCCTCCACCGCCTGCTGCTTCGCGTAGAGGGCCTGGATCTCCCGGCGGTCCGGGAACGCCACCGGCTCCGGCAGCGCCTCCAGGGCCTTCTTCCGGGCTTCCTCCTCCCGTTTGGCCTCTTCCCGGTGCCGGAGGGCTTCGGCCTCCTCCCGCTGGGCCGCGGCCAGGCCGTCCCGGCACGCCGCGAGCTCCCGGCGTACCCGTTCCAGTTCATCCCGCGCCGCCCGGGAAAGGTCCACGGCCCGCAGGCGCGCCGGGTCGTCCCACCCCGGTCCCAGCCGGGCCGCCTGGTCCCGGAGCCGTCCCCTCGCGGCGGCCACCTCCGCCTCCACGGTGCCCACCCGCGCCCGGGCCCCCTCGAACCAGGCGAGACGCCGCTCCAGCCCGCGGACCTCGGGATCGGCCGCGAGAACGGCCTCGTCCCAGCGAAGTGCCCGCCGCTCGGCCTGCAACGGGGCGAGGCGTTGGAGCGTGTCCTGCGCCCGCTCGTCGAGGTCCCGGCGCCGCTCCACGAGTCCCTCGAACCGCCGGAGCCCGTCGGGCGGGAACCCCCGGGTGTCCGGCAGGGCCGCCAACTCCACCCGGGCCCGCTCCCGGGCCGCCCACGCCGGCCACGCCTTGGTCAGGGATTCCGCCCACGCCGACCGCTCCTGGAGCCGGGCCCGCTCGGCCTCGAGCTCCCGCCGCCGGGCCTCCAGGCGCTCGATCTCGAGGCACAGGCCCTCGTAGACCTCGGGGTCCCGCCGGGCGTCCCGCAGGGCGGCCGCCAGGTCCTGAAGCGCCCGGAGCCGCCGGGAGATCTCCGGCTTGGAGCCTCTTGGCGTGTAGAGCTCCCGGATCTCGGCCTCGAGCCCGCCCCGCACCGCGGCCAGCCGGCGGGGGCTCTCGCCCATGGCGGCCACGCTCAGGGCCTCGGCCACCTGCTCGTTGGCCAGGGTCTCGAAGCTCTGGAGCTCCTCCAGGCTGAAGGCGAACACGTTCTCGTACACGTCGCGGGTGGTCGAGCCCACGAGCTTTCGCAGCTCCGCCTCGCCCCCCACCGTGCCGTCCCCGAACCGGACCCGTACGGCACCGCCCCGGGGCCCCTCGAACCGCTCCACCACCACCCGGTCCCCGTTGCGCTCGAACACGAGCCGGCCGCCCTTCGGGACCCCCGGGGGGCAGTCGTAGGGGTTGGCCCGGGACCGGCGGTCGGGGAACCCGAAGAGGACCCGGCGCACAAAGGCGAGAAGCGTGCTCTTCCCCGCCTCGTTGGGCCCCAGAAACAGGCACAGCCCCTCGGGAAGCCCCGTGAGGGTGAGGTCCTTGAGGGCGCCGAACCCGTCGACCCGGATCTCCCGGAGCTGCATCAGTCCCCCTCGTCCGCGAGCCGGTCGAGACACAGGGCCTCGACCTCGTCCAGGAGTTCCGCGAGCTCCCCCTCGTCCGGCTCGTCCAGGACCCGCCGCACCGAGGCCGCCCCGTAGAGCTCCTCCAGGCACGTCCGCAGGGGCTCCCACCCCGCCGGGCCGACCTCCCGGAACCCCTGGATCACCCGGAGGCACTCGCCGAGGAAATCGTCGCCCTGCCTGCGGCGCTCCACGTGCACGGCGGGGCGGGTGGCGGGTTCGATCCGCTCGACCCAGACGAAGGGGTCCCGGACCGCCCCGGCCTCCCGCACCTGTTCGAGGAGCGCCTCCCGGGCGCCCGGCCGGACCAGCTCCCGGTGGAGCGCCCCCCGCCCCCCGAGCGCCACCCGCAGGACCACCGGTCGCCCCCCGGCATCCTCCCCGACCTCCTCGACGAGCCGCTCCAGGCGGTCCAGGAGGTCGGAGACGGTCTCCACCCCGCCGATCGAGGCGGTGCGCCGGTCCCAGCGCACGGCGTCCAGGGCCGCGAACTCCTGCTCGGCCAACCGCCCCTCCCCGTCCACGCGGACGACCCAGGCGCCTCGGGGGCCGGACTCGTTGGGGTGGAGGCCCTGGAGGTTCCCCGGATATCCCACAAAGGGGTCGGCGGGCGAGAGCACCGAGCGGGTGTGGACGTGGCCCAGGGCCCAGTAGTCGAGCCCCGAGGCCCGAAGCTCCTCCAGGGTTCGGGGGGCGTAGACCTCGTGGCTCCCCGCCGGCCCCACCGTGCAGTGGAGCACCCCGATCTGGAAGGGCTCGCCGCCCTCCCGCCGGAACCCCGTCCCGAATCCGGCCCCCACGCTCCGGCGCGGGTAGCTCGCCCCGTGGATCCGGGCCACAGGGTCCCCGTCCTTTTCGAACACCACCGACTCCTCCCGGGGCCCGAACACGTGCACGGTGTCGGGAAGCCGCACGGAGTGGACCCAGGAGTCGAGGGGGTCGTGGTTCCCGTGGGCCACGTAGACCCGGATCCCCGCCTCGGCCAGGCGGCGCACCCCGTCCCGGAACGCGAGCTGGGCCCGCAGGCTCCGGTCGGCCGCGTTGTAGAGGTCTCCGGCCACGAGGAGGAAGTCCACCCCCCGCTCCCGGCACAGGTCGACCAGGTTCCCCCACGCCCGGAACGTGGCCTCCCGGAGCGTCTCGAACACGAAGTCGTGCTCGTCCGGGAGCCCGGAGAACCCCTGGAACGGGGCGTCCAGATGGAGGTCTGCCGCATGGACGAACGTGAAGGCGCGCATCCCTGTTCCTGTTAGGCGGCGGGGCGGCGGGGCGGTTTGGCGGCCCCAATCGTGCCCCCGGCCGGGGACGTCCCCATCGCGAAAAACAACGGCCACGATCCCCGGCGGCGGGGTTCCGTGGCCGTTCCCTTTCTCCCGGTGGTTCCCACACGCATTGTGCCCCTCCTTCCCGGCCCACATCATACGAACCCGGCCGGCCGGGGGGCAACCCGCACGCTTCCCCCCGCCGTGCGCCTCTGCTATAAACACCGACTCCTTGCGACCCACCGTGCCGGAGGAACGACCCGATGCTCCCGATCGCACCCGATGCGTGGCCTTACCTTTGGAAGCTCGTCGCGGCGGCGGCCGTGTTCGGCCTGCTGGGTTGGTCCACGCTCGCCTGGTTCGCCCTGGCGCTCGCCGCCTTCGTGGCCTTTTTCTTCCGGGATCCCGACCGGGTGATCCCGCCCGACCCGGACCTCGTGGTGTCTCCCGCCGACGGCAAGGTGCTCCGGATCGACACGGTGGACGAGCCGTTCCTGGGCGGCCGGGGGGTGCGGGTGTCGATCTTTCTCAACGTGTTCAACGTGCACATCAACCGCGCCCCCATCGGCGGGACCGTGCTCTTCCAGACCTACCGGCAGGGGAAGATGCTCCCCGCGTTCCGGGACCACGCCTCGGAGCTCAACGAACGAAACACGATCGGGATCGAAGGGCGGCGGATCCGGACGGTGGTCCATCAGATCACGGGCATGCTGGCCCGCCGGATCGTGTGCCGGGTGGGGCCGGGGGACCGGCTCCGGAAGGGGGAGCGGTTCGGGCTGATCAAGCTCGGCTCCTGCACCGAGGTGATTTTGCCCGAGTGGGTGGAGCTTTGGGTGCAGCCCGGCCAAAAGGTGAAGGGCGGCTCCACGGTGATCGCGCGGATCCCCGGGGTCCGTCCCGAGGGGGAAGGCGAGGGTTAGGTCCCGGGCACCTCGATCCCGAGTTCCTTCATCTTCTTGTAGAGGCTCGACCGGTCCACGCCGAGCGCCTCGGCCGCCTGGGGCACGTTCCAGCCGGCCTCCTCGAGATGGCGGGCGATGTAGTCCCGCTCGAACTGCCGGCGGGCCTCCCGGAGCCCGAGCCCCGGCTTCACGGTTCCCCCGGCGCCCCCCGAGCCCGTTCCCTGGCCCCGCACGGCGGGGGGCACGTCTTCTACTGTTAACCGGTCGGAACGGCACAGGATCACCATCCGCTCGGCCACGTTCTTGAGTTCCCGCACGTTCCCGGGCCACGGGTAGGCCTGGAGCACCGAGAACACGGCCTCGTCCACCTCGACCGGTTCCCGGTTCTCCTCGCGGCAGTACTCCTCGACGAAGTGCCGGAACAAGAGCGGGATGTCCTCGGCCCGGTCCCGCAGGGGCGGCACGTGGATCGGCACCACGTTCAGCCGGTAATAGAGGTCCTCCCGGAACCGGCCCTCCCGGATCTCCTCCTCCAGATCCTTGTTGGTGGCGGCGATGATCCGCACGTCCACCTCGTGGGTCTTGGTGCCCCCCACCCGCTCGAACCGCATCTCCTGGATCACCCGGAGGATCTTGGCCTGGGTCTTGAGGCTCATGTCCCCGATCTCGTCGAGGAACAAGGTGCCGCCGTCGGCCAGATCGAACTTGCCCCGCCGCCGGGCCGTGGCCCCGGTGAAGGCCCCCTTTTCGTGACCGAAGAGCTCGCTTTCGATCAGATCCTCGGGAATGGCCGCGCAGTTCACCTCGACAAAGGGGCCGTCCCGCCGCCGGCTGGCGCGGTGGACCGCCCGGGCCACCAGTTCCTTCCCCGTGCCGTTTTCCCCGGTGATCAGCACCGACGCCCGGGTCGGCCCCACGACCCGGATCTGCTCCTTGAGCTCCCGCACGGCGGGGCTTTCGCCGATGAGGTCGGGGCTCCGGCCCCAGCGTTCGCGCCAGTATCGGTTCTCCTCGGAAAGCCGCCGGGCCCTCACGGCGTGCTCGATGGTGAGCAGCAGCCGGTCCAGGTTCAACGGCTTCTCGATGAAGTCGTAGGCCCCCAGCTTGGTGGCCTTGACCGCGGTCTCGATGGTCGCGTGGCCCGACATCATGATGACGGGAAGGTCCGGGTCGCGCTCCCGCAGTTTCTGGAGCACCTCGACCCCGTCGATGCCGGGGAGCCACACGTCCAGGAGCACCACGTCCGGATCGGCCGCGTCGAGGCCTTCCAGGGCCTCCTCCCCGCTTCCGGCCGAGGCCACCTCGTACCCCTCGTCCTCCAGGGCGCCCCTCAGGGTCGCCAGGATCGCCTCCTCGTCGTCCACCACCAGGATCGTTCGGCTCATGGCTTCGTCCCGTCGAGCGGAAGTTCGATCACAAACCGGGTGCCCCGGGGCCGGTTGTCCTGGACCCGGATCGTTCCCCCGTGGTCCGTGACGATGCTTTTCACGATGGCCAGCCCGAGCCCGGTTCCCCCCTCTTTGGTCGAGAAGTAGGGCTCGAACAGCCGGGTTCTGGCCTCGGGGCTCAAGCCCGGGCCGTTGTCGGCCACCGAGACCCGCACCCTGCGGGCCGCGGGGTCGTAGTCGGTGACCACCTCGACCCAGGCCTCCTCCACCCCGGCCAGGGCCGCCACGGCGTTGTCGAGCAGGTTCACGAGGACCCGGCGCATCTGTTCGGCGTCCACGAGCGCGGTGGGCAGTTGGGGATCCAGGCGGACCTCGAACCGGATCTCCGGGTGGGCCGGCCGGTAGAGACCCGCCACCTCGTCCGCGATCCGGTTCAGGTCCTCGGGCGCCGGCCGGGATTCGGGCATCTTGGCGAACCGACTAAAGGCGTTCACCAGGCGTTTGAGCCCCTCCACCTGGGCCACGATGGTGCGGGTGGCATCGTCGAGCACCGCCCCCTCTGCCGATTCCAACAAATCCGCGTACTTCCGCCGCAGCCGCTGGGCCGAGAGCTGGATCGGGGTGAGGGGGTTCTTGATCTCGTGGGCCATGCGCCGGGCCACCTCCTGCCAGGCCCGGGCCTTTTGGGCCAACACGAGGTCCGTGAGGTCGTCCACCACGGCCACCGTGCCCAGGTGCCGCCCCTCGTCGTCCCGCAGCCGGGTCATGTGGACCATCAGGGTGCTTCGGCGTCCCTCGCGCTCCACCGTGACCTGGCGCTGGATGGTATCGTGGCGCGAGCGCTCCAACTCCCGTCCGATCTCGGTCAGGGCCGCGTTCACCTCGGCCGGCAGCACCTCGCTGTACATCCGGCCCACGCAGTCGGGCGGCAGGCCCAGGAGATCGCAAGCCGCGGGGTTCACGGTGGTGATCCGGCCCTGGGGGTCGGCGCTCACCACCCCAGCGGTCACCCGGCTCAGCACGATCTCCATGTACCGGCGGCGCTCCTCGAGCTCGGCGTTGGCCCGCTCCAACGTGGCCTGGGCCCGCTCCACCTCCTCCCGGCTCGCCCGAAGGTCTCGGGTCATCCGGTTGAAGGAGGCCACGAGCACGCCCACCTCGTCGCGGCTCGGCACCTCGAGCTCGAAGTTGAGGTCGCCCCCCGCCACCCGAAGGGTCGCCTCGGCCAGCGCCTGGATCGGCCCGGTGATCCCCCGGGCCAGGTAGAACCCGAACCAGATCGCGGCGAACACGAGAAGCAGGGCCACGAGGAGGAGGGGTAGGATGTAGCTCACTTTGATCGGGGTCCGAAGGATCTGGAGCTGCCGGTACTCCTCAAACCCCTCGGTGATGTCCTCCAGCCGCTCCAGGGTCCGGCCCGGCAGGTACAGGTCCACCACCAGGGCGCCGGCGCCGGCCACGGGGACCACGGCCCGGATGAAGTCGCCCCGGTCGGTCTTCAGAAGGGTCGCTCCCTCCTTCCCTTCCAGGGCCTCCTTCACCGGAGGGCTCCCCGGGCCCGGCGGCGGGGCCGTTGGGCGGTCGGGGTGGGCGGCCTGGGCCCGGATCCGTCCGTCCTGGCCCAGGAGGTACGCAGCCGCGGCTCCTGTTTTCTCTACACCTCGGGCTATCGCCTCCTCGGCCGGGGTCTTCGCCAGGAGCCGCGCGGCCTCGAGGGCCTGCTCCTCCTGCTCGCGGTAGTAGGCCCGAGCCACCTCGAGGGCCTGGCGCAGCGCGCCCTCCACCCGGTCGCTGAACCAACTGTCGATGCTCCGGGCCAGAAACCCCGCGCTCGCGAGAAACAAGAGCGCCGTGGGGATCACCGTGATGGCGAGGAAGGCCAACACGAGGCGGGTTCGGAGGCGGGCGCCGAGCACGCCCCGCCGCCACTCGAACACGAGCTTCGTGAGGTTCCGAAGGCACAGGTAAAGGAGCAGGAGCAGGAGCAGGATGTGGAGGTTCACGAGGGCGAAGAACCCGAGGCTCTCCCCCACCGAGGCCCCCCCGAGCCCCATCGAACGCCACAGCACGGCTGCCAGGATCCCCCAGAGGACCAGGAGGATGCCCAGCCCCAGGAGCACCGCCGGACGCCGGAGGGGACCCTTGGGCCACCTCATGGCAACTCCCGCGGCACCTCGACCACGTACCAGGGGGTCTCCACGTCCCAGAGCCCCACAAACGGCAGGATGCGGTGGAGCCGGAACGGAAGCTGGAACTCCTGCAGGCGGGCCCGGATCCGCAGGAAGGCCGGCGGGCCCCTGAGGGCGTCCAGGGGCAGGAGGCTCAACCGCTCCACCCGGGCCAGCGCGTCCACGGCCTTTTCGAGTTCCGGCACCTCGGGCCCCTCCGACCCGTCCTCAAAGGTGACGTGGAACCGGTTCTGGAGGTTGTTCTTTTCCAAGGTGCGCGTGAGCTGAAGGTCGGCCAGCACCTCGTCCCGGGCCCAAGCTTTGGGCCGGTCCACCCGCACCCAGAACGTGAACCGCACGGGAAGCCCGCTCTCCAACGTTTCCCGCAACTGGGGAACGAGGGCCTTCTCCACCCGGAAGGACACCAGGAGATCCCCCCTGGGCCCCCGTTCGAGCCGCACGTCGGTCACATAGGGCACCGGCGTCTCCGCGGCGCACGGCTCCCCGACCGGCCCTCCGACACCGGCAAGGAGCAGAAGCAACGCGAAGAGGATGAGACGCCAATACGTCAACGCGGGACTCCCTGGGGGCCCACGGCCGCCCAAAGAGTCCGATTCTAAGGCGAGGAGGTTCCCGGTAACAAGCCGCCCTGGCCGCTGGCGGCGGACACAAGAAACCGCCGGCCCAAACGCTGCCGGACCGGCGGTCGAGGGGTCTCGAGGGAAAGGACGCTCAGGCGGGCGCCGGGGCCAGGGAGTCCCCCACCGGGCGGGGAAACGCGGGCCGGACCGGGGCCTCGGCCTCGGCCTCCACAAGCGACCAGGCGTCCGGCCTCGCCAGGAGCGCCTTCACCAGGTGGTCGTGCATCGCGTGTCCGCCCTTGTGGACGATGAGGTGGCCCTGGATCGGGTGGCCGACGAGGGCCAGGTCGCCGATGGCGTCCAGGACCTTGTGGCGAACGGGTTCGTCGGGCATGCGAAGCCCTTCGGGATTGAGTACCCGGTCCCCCTCCACGACCACGGCGTTCTCCAGGCTTCCGCCGAGGGCTTTGCCGTTCTTTCGGAGGAACTCCACCTCGTGGAGGAACCCGAAGGTCCGCGCCGAGGCCACCGCGCCCGCGAACCCCTGGGGCGTGACATCGAGGAAGTAATGCTGGGATCCCGGGAACCGGCCGCCGAAGTCGATGGAGTAGGTGACGCGGAATCCCGGGGCGGGCCGCAGGATGCAGAACTTGTCGCCGTCCTGCACCCGGATCGGCTTCTCGACCCGCAGGAACCGGCGGGGGCGCTCCTGCCGCCGCAACCCCGCGGAGAGGATCGCGTTGACGTAGGGCAGGGCGCTGCCGTCGAGGATCGGCACCTCGGGTCCGTCCACCTCGATGCGGGCGTTGTCCACCCCGAGCCCCGCCAACGCGGCCAGGCAGTGTTCCACCGTCGACACCTCGGCCCCGTCACGCGCCACCACGGTGGCCAGAGAGGTGTCGGTCACATAGCGGCTCTTCGCGGGGATTTCCACCCGGGGCGTGAGGTCGGTGCGCACGAACCGAAGTCCGTACCCGGGCCGTGCCGGGGTGATGCGCACCCGGGTCCGCCGGCCCGAGTGCAGGGCCACCCCTTCAAGGGCAATCGTGCGGCTCAGCGTGTGCTGCCAGCGATGATCCATCGGGAACGCTCTCCTTTGCGGAATCAAACCGAACCGGGCGCACGCGCCCGTCACGGGCACAGCGGAGGAGCAAGGACCATGCCAAACAGAGCCAAGACCATTCAAAACAGGTAAAACCCTTGTGTCCACAAGGCGTTGAGAGGCGCCGCGTTCCCCCCGGGGGTCCCGTGGAGTGGCAAAACGACCACGGCCCGGACCGAGGGTCGTGGAAAATCGGCAACAGCTACCGGCCCGACGGGTGGCGGCGAATCCAAACCCAGCCCCCCGCCCTGCCGCCGGGTAAACCCTGCCGCCCCCCGGCGCGTCTCAAGGGCCACAACGCGCCGCGGCGATCCAACCCGTAAACCAATCCACAAAGGAGGGACCACCATGCGGAAACTCGTTCTCGCCACGATCTTGGCCCTCGGTGCGGCCACCGCCGCGCCGGCGTGGCAGCGCCCCACCCCGGCAGAGGTCAGGGCCTTTCGGGACGACCGCCACGCCGACGTGGTGTCGTTCCACCGCGACCGCGCCCAGGACCGGCGCCGGTTTCGGGAGGAGATGCGAGAGAACCGCTGGGCGTGGCGCCACGCCGACACCCCGGCCGAACGCCAGGCGGTTCGACACGAAACCCGCGAGGACATCCGGGACTTTCAACGGGAGCGGAGACAGGATCGGATGGAGTTTCGCAAGGAACGAAGGGAGGACCTGAGGGGGCTGTGGGACCTCAGATAGGGGTCCACTCTCAACCGACGCACGAAGCGCAAATCCGTAGACGCAAGGAGGAAGCACCATGAAAGCAAGAGCGTTCTTCGTCTGGCTGGGCCTTGGCCTTGCGGCCGCTTTGGCGCTCGCCGCCTGCGGGGGCGGCGGGTCCGGTTCGGCATCCACAGACCAGGGGGAGCTCCTCGTGGGCCTCACCGACGCCCCGGGGGACTTCCTGCGCTACGAGGTCGACGTGACCCAACTGGAGCTCACCCGGGCCAACGGCACCGAGGTCACGACGGTGCCGCTTGAGACCCGGATCGATTTTGCCCAACTCACGGATCTCACCGAGTTCGTCACCGCCGCCACGGTTCCCAACGGGGCCTACGTGGCGGCCAAACTGACCCTCGATTATTCGAACGCCGACATCGTCCTGGAGGGAAGCGACGGGAACCCCGTCTCCGCCGATCCCTACGACTCTGACGGGAACCCGCTTGATGGCACCATAGACCTAGAGGTTCGACTCGACAACCGACACCATCTGGTCATCGCCCCGGGTGTTCCGGCGCTGCTCACTCTGGACTTCAACCTAGACGCGACCCACGAGGTGGACCTCTCCACCTCGCCGGCACGGGTGACGGTTGAGCCTGTGCTCGTGGCAGAAGCCAACCCGGACGAGACCAAACCGCACCGGATCCGGGGCGCGCTCGTCTCCGTCGACGAGGAGGCGATGAGTTTTCGTATCGCGGTTCGGCCGTCGCGCCACAAACACGGCCGAGACCTCGGCACCCTGACCGTCTACACCGGCGACGAAACCGTGTTCGAGGTAAATGGCACCACCGCGACGGGCGCCGACGGGTTCGCCTTGCTGGCGACCTCCCAGCCCGGGACCGCCGTGGTGGCGAAAGGGAACGTCGACCTTACGGCGAAAACCTTCCGGGCCACCGAGGTCTACGCCGGCACGAGCGTGCCCGGCGGGGACCGGGATGGGCTCGTGGGCGTGGTGGTGGGGCGGGACGCCGAGGGCCTCACGGTGCGGGGCGGCACCCTCGACCGGTCGCTCGGCGCCCTCTACCTGAACCAGGACGTCGTCGTGACCTGGACCGATGAGACCACCGTGACCCGGGAACTCGACCCCAACGGCGCCTACACCGTGGACGATGTGTCGGTGGGGCAGAGGGTCGCGGTGCTCGGCACGTACTCGGAGGACGAGGGCACCCCGGTCTTCCAGGCAACCCATATCCGGATGCTCGTGACCCGGATCGCGGGGGAGGTGTTGGGGAAGGATGAAGGCGAGCTTCGGCTCGACCTGGAGCACATTGAGGGCCGAAACCCGGACCGGTTCGATTTCTCGGGCACCGGGGCGACCGAGGGCGACGACGCCGACCCGAACGACTACCAGGTGAACACCGCGGGTCTTGCGCTGCCCGACCTGGACGTGGGCGCTCCCGTGCGGGTGTTCGGGTTCGTGAGCCCCTTTGGCGCCGCGCCCCCGGACTTCGACGCCCTCACGGTGGCCGACTACTCCAACGCCACGGCCCGGCTCCGGGTGCAATGGGAGCGCACGAGCGCGACCGAACTCACGGCCGGCGCCGACGGCCTCACCCTCGACCTCACCGACGCGGGGCGCCTCCACCACGTGTTCCGCGGCGGCATCGCGACCGAACTCGAGCCCGAACCCGCCCCCACCGTGATCCCGGAGGACCCGGACCGGGGCGTGTTCGCCGTGCACCAGCGCGGGGGGCCCACCCGGGTGTATCACGACTACGCCTCGTTCGAGGGCTACCTGGCAGGGCAACTCGGGGCCGGCCGCCACGCGGCGTTCGTCTCGGGCCTCGGGTCGTTCGACGTGGAGGGCCAGGTTTTCACGGCCCGGAAGATCTTCGTGCGGCTGCGCTGACGGCGAGCCCCCCAGCACACGAGCGCCCGGCCACTCGGCCGGGCGCTCGGTGTTGGGGCTCCCGTTCGGGCCCCCCTACCTCGCCGGGTCCACCCATTCCAGGAACTTCGCCAGCCCGGCGGTCATCCCGTAGAACAGAAGGGTCCAGAAGGCGACGTGGAGCGCCTTCTGCCAGCGGGGCCGGTTCCCCAACACCCCCGGGTCCCGGCGGGCCTTGTCCCGTGTCGGGTCGGTCACGATGCGTCCTCCCTGGGCTTGTCGTCCCCCCCAGTCCGCGGAATTTCCATCCAAAACCGGCTCCCCCCTTGGGGTAGGTTCTCCGCCCCCACCCGGCCCCCATGGAGCCCCACGAGCTCCCGGCAGATGTGGAGCCCGAGCCCGTACCCCCGGCCCACGGTGCGCGAAAGCTTCCCCTGCCGGTACCGGTCGAAGAGGTGGGGCATCGTCTCCGGGTCGATCCCCGGCCCCTCGTCGTCCACCTCGAACCGCACCGCTTCCGGTCCGGCGACCACCCGGAGCCGCACCGTTTTTCCGGAGGGTGTGAACTTCACGGCGTTCTGGAGGAGGTTCCCGAGGGCCTGGCCGAGCCGGTCCGGATCCGCCGTAATCTCCACGTCCGGGACCTCGCCCTCGACCCGAAGGGTCACCCCCTTGGCCTCGGCCGCCGTTTGGTGGAACGGGAGCAGATCCTCGACGAACCGCCGCAACCTCACGGGGCGCGGCTCGAACGGCAGGCGCCCCTGCTCGAGCCTCCGGGCCGTCAGGAGGTCGTCGATGAGGCGGTTCATCGCGTCCACGGCCTGGAGGATCCGGTCCACGTACTCCTGCTGGCGCGGCGTCAGGCCGTCGGTCGTGGCCGAGCGCTTGAGGAGCTGCGCGAATCCCCCGATGGCCACCAGGGGCGTTCGCAGATCGTGGGCCACGATGCTCAGGAGCTCTTCCTTCTGCCCCCGCAGTTCCGCGAGCCGCCGGTCCCGATCGCGCAGGGCCTCCCGGATGGCCAGGATCCGCTCCCGGCTCTGCTCCATCGCCTCCCCGAGATCCGGAGCCGGCGCCTGGCCGGCGGCGAGCTTCTGCCGGGCTTCCGCTGCCGAGTCGATCGCCGGGTCCTCCCCCCGGGCCTCCCGGAGCACCTCGGCCAGAAGCGCCTCGGCCTCCTCCCAGGCCACCCAGGTCCCCCAGCCCCCGTTCCGCTCGATCTGCTCCCGGAGCCGGCACACCTCCTCGGCCAACGCCTCTCGCTCGAGCTCGAGGGCCCGGATCTTCTCCCGGTCTTCCCGTTCGCCCATGGAATCCTCCGCCCCTGGTTTGGAACCGCTCGATGCTAGCAGACCCGGGCGCTTCGGGAAAGCGGGGGTTTCCCTTGCCCCGGGTACCCCCGGCCGTCACAATAGGCGGCCTTTCTCAGGAGGTGTGGCGATGGCCAAGGTTCTCATGCTCCAGGGCACCGGCTCCGACGTCGGGAAAAGCGTGCTCGTTGCCGGTTTGTGCCGGCTTTTGCGGCAGGAGGGCGTGCGGGTGGCCCCCTTCAAGCCCCAGAACATGGCGCTGAACTCCTACATCACGGCCGACGGCGGCGAGATGGGCCGGGCCCAGGTGGTCCAGGCCGAGGCGGCCGGGGTGGAACCCCACACCGACATGAACCCGGTGCTCCTCAAGCCCACCACCGACGTGGGGGCCCAGGTGATCCTCCAGGGCAAGGTCTACGGGAACATGAAGGCCCGGGAGTACCACGCGTTCAAGCCCCGGGCCCGGGAGGTGGCCCTCGAGAGCTTCCGCCGACTGGCCCGCCGGTTCGAGGTGATCCTCGTGGAGGGGGCCGGGAGCCCGGCCGAAATCAACCTCCGGGAGGGAGATCTCGCGAACATGGGGTTCGCCCTGGAGGTCGGGGCGCCGGTGGTGCTGGTGGGCGACATCGACAAGGGGGGGGTGTTCGCGTCCCTGGTGGGCACCCTGGAACTCCTCGCCCCGGAGGAGCGCGACCTGATCCGGGGGTTCCTCATCAACAAGTTCCGGGGGGACCCCTCGCTCCTGGAACCGGCGTTCCGGGAGATCACGGCCCGCACGGGCCGGCCGTTCCTCGGGGTCGTCCCCTACTTCCGCGACATCTTCATCCAGGAGGAGGACGGCATCCACCGGGAGGTGGTGGCCGCCCGGGGCGGGGACGGCGGCGTGCGCATCGCGGTGGTGGTGCCGAACCGGATCAGCAACTTCACCGATTTCGACCCCTTTCTGGCCGAGCCCGGGGTAAGGCTCGATTTCGTGTGGCCGGGGGAGCGGCTGGGCCGGGCCGACGCCGTGATCCTGCCGGGGTCGAAGAACACGGTGGACGACCTCCACGGCCTGTGGCGGTCGGGGCTCGCCGACGAAATCCTGGAAAACCGGAAGCGCGGCGCCTACGTGGTCGGCATCTGCGGCGGGTACCAGATGCTCGGGCGGTGGGTGCGGGACCCCCTCGGGGTGGAGAGCGCGAACCGCGAGGCGCGGGGCCTCGGCCTTCTGGACGTGGAGACCGAGATGGAGCCCGAGAAGATCACCGCCCAGTCGGAGGCCCGGCTGCGGCCCGGCGCGCTGGTCTGGGCTCCCGAAGGCGACCCTCTCCACGGGTACGAGATCCACATGGGTCGCACCCGGCTCGGCCCGGAGGCCCGGCCGCTCCTGGACCTTCGCCGGCGGGGAGACGAAGCCTGGCACCCCGACGGGGCCGTGAGCCCGGACGGTCGCGTCTTCGGCACCTACCTCCACGGCCTTTTCGACAACGACGGGTTCCGGAGGGCGTTTCTTTCGCTGTTCCGGCAGGGGGCCGCCGACTCGCCCTCCTTCGCACGCCAAAAGGAGGAAGGGTACGACCGCCTGGCCGACCTGTTGCGCCGGAGCCTCGACCTCCCGCAACTCTGGCGGATCCTGGAAGGGTCGCCGGACGTGTGACGGCCTCGCCCCCCAAGCGGGGAACGGGGCCGGCCACGCCCGTCGAGGCAGGGGCTCAGATCTTCTTCGGCTTGCACAGGAGATCGGCCGACTCCGCCACCCGGCCGCAGGCCTCGCACTGGTAGTCCAGGTGGGCCTTCATGGGGGCGCACACGTGCCGGGGGCTCTCCACCTTCTGGCCGCAGTACCCGCACTCCTCCTCCACGGGCTGGGGCTTGCACAGGTGCCCCTTCTTGGTGGTCACGGCGCCGCAGCTTTCGCATTTGTAGACCTTGGACATGATAGCTCCTCCGCGCGCTCGGGGCTCGGTTCGACGCAGCCCACCCTATCACCGGCGCCGGTGCCGTCAAGGAGGTTCCCCGGGGCGGGGCAACGGGGTTGCTATTTGGGATATTTTTGGTTATTTATACGCGTTCATTTCCATCCATTCCCACCGGGAGGAGAGACACCATGGCTCAAGACATCTTGGAAAAGGGCGCCATCCTGCAGCGCGACGGCGAAACCTACGCGATCGCCCCCCACATCCCCGGCGGCATCACCACCCCCGAGCAACTCCGCCGCATCGCCGATGCGGCCGAGCGGTTCGGGGCTGCGGCGCTCAAGATCACGAGCGCCCAGCGGATAGCGATCATCGGCATCCGGCCCGAGGATCTGGACGCCGCCTGGGAGGCCGTGGGGGAACAGCCGGGCATGGCCATCGGGCTGTGCGTGCGGTCGGTCAAGGTCTGCCCCGGCACCACGTACTGCAAGCGGGGCCGCCAGGACTCGGTGGCCCTGGGGCTCGAGCTCGACCGCCGGTACCACGGCCGGGAGCTGCCCTGGAAGTTCAAGATGGGCGTGTCCGGCTGCCCCATCGACTGCGCCGAGGTGTGCATCAAGGATGTGGGGCTCATCGGAACCCCCAAGGGCTGGAAGGTGATGGCCGGCGGGAACGGCGGGCCCATGCCCCACCTCGCCCAACCGCTGGTGGACAACGTGGCGTCCGCCGACGAGGCGATGGAGATCGTGGAGCGGGTGGTCCGGTGGTTCGAGCGCCAGGGCAAGCGCGCGCGCCTCGGGAAGATCCTGGAGCAGGTGGGGTTCGAGGCGTTCCGCGACGAGGTGCTGGGGGGCTGAGGGGCGGTCAACCCTCTGGCCGGGGGGTGCCCCACCCCGGCCGGACCCGCACGGTGCGCTCCCCCTGGACGAGCACCTGGCCCGGGGCGGCGCCCTTGGGCTTTCGGAGCCGGCCGGCCTCCACCACCATCACCTCGACGGCGGTTTCACCCGACCGGCGGGACCGGAGCGCCGCCAGGCCGGCGGCCTCCAGGAGGGTGCGCTCCGGGCACCGGGCCTCCCGGCCGGGTAGGCGCACGAGCACATGGGCCCCGGCGGCGTCCCTCGCGTGGAGCCAGAGGTCCCACGGCCGCGCCTCCCGCACGAGCCGGTCGTTTTCCCGGCCGTTTCGCCCCACCCAGATCTCCCACCCGTCCGAGGAGCGGTAGCGGGCGTAGGGTCGGCCGGGCTCCGTCCGCGCCGGGCGGCCGGGCTCCGGGGTCTCGGCCCCGTCCCCCAACCGGGCGAGCTCGCCCCGGGCCTCTCCGAGCCGGCGGATCAGGATCTCCCGGGCCCGTTCGGCCTTGGCGGCCGCCCGGTAGAGGCGCTCCAGGTTCGCCGCGGGGGAGAGCGCCGGATCCAGCTCCAGCTCCACCTCGCCCCCGGTCCAGGGATCGGGGAGCACCGCCCGCTCCGCTCCGGCACGGACCCGGTTCAGGTTCGCGGCCAGGGCGTCGGCCCGGCGGCGCAGCTCGGCCGGGTCGGGCAGCTTTGCAAGATCCCCCTCGATGTTCCGGATGCGCCGCTCGATCCGCTTCCGGGCCTTCGAGGCGGAGCCTCCCGCCCGGGCGCCCGAATGATGGGGCTCCGGAGCTGCCGATCGTCGGGCGAGCCAGCTCCCTCCGGCCGCCAGGGCCGACTCCCAGCGGACCCCGGATGGCCCGGTCCGCTCCACCGCCGAAAGCCCGTCCGGGTACTCCCAGAGGGGCCCGGGCCTGCCGTAGTCCCCGAGCCACCGGGCCCAGGCCGCCGCCGCATCCCCCTCGCGGAGCCGGCGCTCCAGCTCCCGGGCGAGCGCCGGGGTGAACCCGAACAGCCGTTTTTCGATGGGAGTACCGGACTCGAGGTCCCGTAGCACCTCCTCGGCCGGGCACTCGTCCGGGAACCGCATCCCCTCGGGGACGGGCGGGGGCTCGTAGGTGCGGCCCGGGGCGATGCCCTGCCGCGTTCGCCCGGCCGGCTCGCGCAATATCGCCCCGATGCGCCCGTCCTGCCCGAGGGCGAGGAGCGCGGGCGCCCGGCCGGCCGCCTCCCACACGAGCCGGCACCCGTCGTCGCCCCGGCGGAACGAAAGCCACAGCACCCGGTCGAACCGGGCCCAGCCCACGTCCTCCAGCCTACCGCCCACGGCGTGGGCCCGCAGGTAGGCGGCGACCCCCGGGGGCCGCGGGGGGGCCGGGGGCCGCGCCTCCAGAAGCCCGACCCCCGGGGGCTCCAGGAACAGGCCGAGGAGGCCCGTGCGGCCCGGTGTCCGAAGCCGGAGCACCGCCCCCCACTCGGGGGACGCCCAGGCGGCCTGCACCCAGGCACCCCGCCAATCCCGCCCGATCTCGGCCCCGATCCGGGCCACGACCCAGGGATCCATCCCGGCCTCGGTCACCACCCCGGCAGTGCGTAGCGCAGGGGCGGGGCGGCAACCTCCTCCAGGGGGGCCAGGGCGTCGGCGTCGTCCCCCAGGAGCCACCGGAGGAGCCCCCGCCGGTCGCGGCGCCGGTACTCCAGCTTGGGCTCCTCGGGCAGCCCCGCGAGCTCCCGGGCCCAGTCCACCGCGTCCCAAAACCCTCCCAACCGGTCCACCAGGCCCAGGGCCTGCGCCTGCCGGCCCGAGTAGACCCGGCCGTCCGCCAGGGCCAACACGGCCTCCCGGTCCATGTGGCGGCCTTCGGCCACGGCGTCCACGAACTGCTGAAAGAGGTCGTCGATGAGTTGCTGGAACACCGCCCGGTCCTCGTCGGTCATCTCCCGGAACGGCGATCCCGCGTCCTTGAGGGGCCCGCTTTTCACCACCCGGGTCCTGAGCCCCAGCTTGTCGAACAGGACGTGGACCTCCTGGAACTGGAGGATCACGCCGATCGAGCCGGTGGCCGTGCCGGGCAGGGCCACGATCCCGGTGGCCGGCGCCGAGACGTAATAGCCACCCGAGGCCGCGAGCGCCCCCATGGAGACGATCACCGGCTTTTCGGCCGCCGTGCGCCGGACCTCGTCGTGGATCTCCTGGCTCGGGGCGATGCCCCCTCCCGGGCTTTCGACCCGCACCACCACGGCCTTCACGTCGTCGTCTTTGCGGAACTCCCGCAGCGCCTCCACCGCCGGCCGCGCGTCTGCGATGAACCCCTTGACCTCCACTACCCCGATCCTCTCCCCCACCGGCAGCGCGTCGCGCCCCGCCCACCACAACGCCGCCCCCGCGGCCAGGGCCACCCCCGCCACCACCGCCAGCATGATCGCGACGAATTTCAAGCATCCCCGCATGTCCCGTCTCCCCGGGCCGACTCCCGCGCGAGTCTCTCGCCCACGAAAAAGGCCGGGCGCGAGGCCCGGCCTTTTCTGACTCCTCCGATTGCCCGCGGGGCCTCTCTGCCCCGGCCCCCGGCCCCTACTCCTCGGCGGCCTCGGGCTCGCCGTTCGCCTCGGCCTCCTTGGCCTGCTTCGCCAGGAGGATCTTCTCGCCCAACGTGGTGGCCGACTGGGCCGCCATCTCCTTGTTGAGCTGGTCCAGGGCCATCTTCTCGGCGCGGACCTGCTCGTCCTCGATGGCCTTCATCGACAGGCTGATCTTGCGCTCTTCCTGGTCGATATTGAGCACCTCGGCCTGGATCTCCTGGCCCACCTCCAGCAGGCTCTTCAGGTCGTCGACCTTCTCGCTCGAGACCTCGCTCACGTGCACCAGGCCCTCGACCCCGGGCTCCAACTCCACGAACACCCCGAAGTCGGTGATGTTCGAGACCTTGCCCGTGACGATGGAGCCCACCCGGTAGCGGGCCGTAATGCCGGCCCACGGATCCGGGGTGAGCTGCTTGATGCCCAGGCTGAACCGCTCGTTCTCCTTGTCGATGTGGAGCACCACGGCCTCCACCTCGTCGCCCACCTTGTAGAGGGTGGCGGGGTGGCCGACCCGCTTGGTCCACGAGATGTCGCTCACGTGGATGAGGCCGTCAATCCCCTCGTCCACGCCGACGAAGATCCCGAAATCGGTGATGTTGCGGATCTGGCCGCGCACCACCGCGCCCACCGGGTAGCGCTCCTCCAGGAGATCCCACGGGTTCGGCTGGCACTGCTTCATGCCGAGCGAGATCCGGCGGCGGTTCATGTCCACGTTGAGGATCATGACCTCCACCTCGTCGCCCACCTTCACCACCTCGGAAGGATGGTTGACCCGCTTGGTCCAGCTCATCTCGCTGACATGCACGAGCCCCTCGATGCCCGGCTCGAGTTCCACGAACGCGCCGTAATCGGCGAGGCTCACCACCCGGCCCTTGATCCGGGACCCGATGGGGTAGCGCTCGTCCGCGCTCTCCCAGGGATCGGGCTTGAGCTGCTTGATCCCGAGGCTCACCCGCTCCCGCTCCCGATCGAAGGAGAGGACCTTGACCTCCACCTCGTCGCCGATGTTCACGACCTCGGAGGGATGGCTCACGCGGCCCCAGCTCATATCGGTCACGTGCAGCAGCCCGTCGATGCCGCCCAGATCCACGAAGGCGCCGTAGTCGGTGATGTTCTTCACCACCCCCTTCATCACGGCGCCCTCCTCAAGGGTCTCGAGGGTCTTGGCCCGCAGCTTCGCCCGCTCCTCCTCCAAGAGAACCCGCCGGGAAAGCACGATGTTCCCGCGCCGACGGTTGAACTTGATAATCTTGAACTTATAGGTCTCGCCGATGAGCTTCTCGAGCTGGCGCACCGGCCGCAGGGCCACCTGGGAGCCGGGCAGGAACGCCCGCACCCCGATGTCGACGCTCAGGCCGCCCTTGATCCGGGCCACGATCTTGCCCTCGACCACCTCGCCGGCCTCGGCGGCCTTGCTGATCTCGTCCCAGATGCGGATCTTGTCGGCCTTGTCTTTGCTCAGCACCACCATGCCGTCGGCGTCCTCGAGCCGCTCCACGAGCACCTCGACCTCGTCGCCGATCTGCACCTGGGCCTTGCCGTCCTCCCCGCGGAACTCGGACAGGGGCACCAGGCCCTCGGACTTGTACCCGATGTCCACCACCGCGTAGTCGTTGGTGATGTCCACCACCCGGCCCTTGGCCACGGAGCCCTCTTCGGGGCCGCCCAGGCTCTCTTCGAGCAGCCGGCCGAAGTCCTCCATCCGCTCCTCGGGATGCGCCGTCTCGTTCGTCTGGTCCACCATGTCGTTCTCGATCCTCCTACCGTTTGGATTCAAAAAGGCCCGCAAGGGCCTCTTTGTTCAGGATTTCGGTGCCCCCGCCCCAGGCACGGTCGCGCAGGGTAACACACGCGCCTTTCGTAACACAACGGGAAAAAGCGGGTTTCGCTACGCCGGCGGGCGCCCACGCGGGCGGCGTACCAGATTCACGATCCGCGCCACCACCTCCTCCACCGGGAGCCCCGTGGTGTCGATCACCACGGCATCCTCGGCCGGGCGAAGGGGCGCGTGGGCCCGGGAGCTGTCGTTCCGGTCCCGGGCCTCGATGTCCGCGAGCACCCGTTCGTACGCCACCTCCTGGCCCCTCTGGCGGAGCTCCTCGGTGCGGCGCCGGGCCCGCTCCTCGGCCGATGCCGTCAGAAACACCTTGACCCTCGCGTCCGGGAAGATCACCGTCCCGATGTCCCGGCCCTCGAGCACCGAAGGCCTCCGCTCCCCCAACCGGCGCTGGTACCGGCCCATGGCCTCGCGCACCGGCCGTCGAGCCGACACCCTCGAGGCCAGGTCGCTCACCCGGTGCTCCCGGATCGCCTCGCTGACGTCCTCGCCGTCGAGGAAGATCCGGTTTTGGCCCTCCGCGTCCTCCCGGAACTCGATTCGTGTCATCCGACACAGGGCGTCGAGCCCGGCGTCGTCGTCGAGGGCCACGCCTTCGCGGTCGGCCTTCAGCCCCACCGCCCGGTACATGGCCCCGGTGTCCACATAGGTCCACCCCAGGGCCCGGGCCACGGCGCGGGCCACCGTGCTCTTGCCGGCGCCCGAGGGCCCGTCGATGGCCACCACCTCGAGGAGTCGTCGGTCGTCGGTCGTCGGTCTGCGGTCGTCGGTCATCGGATCTCACCTGCCGGGCGTTCCGCCCGGGGAACAGCGAAACGCGCCCCACCCCCGCGGCGGCATGCCAGGTGCCAGAGGACAGACGCCAGACGACAGGGGGTTCTCTGACCTCCGACTTCTGAATTCTGGCCCCCGATACGGAAGCCGCCCCCACGGGTCGGCCGGCGCCATGACGCCGGAATCCCAAATGTTCTTAGCCGCCTAGATGCCGAGCAGCCCAGCCGCCTAGCCTAGGCTCCTTGGAATATGTCCACCAGGCCCCGCACGGCCTTCCACAGCTCCGCCTTCCCCTCCCCGGTACGGGCCGAGGTCACCACCAGATCCTCCGGCGGCACGCCGAACCCCGCCGCGATCGCCTTGAGGTGCTCCGGCCGGCGGCCCCGGGCCACCTTGTCGGCTTTGGTGACCGCGACGACCAAGCGCCTCCCAGCCGCCCGCACCAGGTCGGCGAACGCGAGATCGTGATCCCCCGGCTCCCGCCGGATGTCGGCCAGAAGCACCACCCCGACGAGGCGGTCCGACCGGCCCACGAAGTCTCGCACCGTGCGGGTCCAGGCCCGCACGGTGCCCACGGGGGCTTTGGCGTACCCGTACCCCGGGAGGTCCACGAGGGCGAACCGCTCGTCCACCACGAAGAGGTTCAGCGTCTGGGTCCTCCCCGGGGTGGACGAGGTGCGGGCAAGCCCCTTTCGGCCCGTCAGCAGGTTCACGATGGAGGATTTACCCACGTTGGACCGCCCCGCCAGCGCCACCTGGGGCCACGGCGCCCCGGCGGCTTCCTCCCACCGGGTCACGCTTTTCCAAAACCTCACATCCGGCTTTCCGCCTGCCACGAAACCTTCCTTCCCTCTGGGGTGTCCCCGCAGCCGAGGTCCCGACCGATCCCAAGTCCCCGGCGCCCGCCGGGGAGGCCCCTCGCTCCACGGCGCCCCCGGGGGGCCGTCAAGATGCCACAAGCCCCCGGTTTCTTCCAGGGGCCCCCCCTCCCGGCGGCCCGGACCGATCCCGTCGCAGCGCCCACAGGCCGCCTGCCTTCTTCTCCAGGAGCTGGGCTTTGGCCCACACGCAGGAACGCCGGCGCTGGCCCGAACGACCGGAGACCGCGAGACCGGCGACCGTGGACCGAAGTGACTTCGGGCACCACCTGTCGCTCCGGCGGCTGAATAG